>JAIWNN010000122.1 GCA_020216805.1 Desulfarculus sp.
AACGCCCCCGATTACTGGGGCAGCCTGGGCCTGCGCTATCTGAACCCCAAGTGGTTCAACGCCCAGGTGGTGCTGCGCTTCTCCGACGATCGCTACTATGACGACGAAAACACCGACCTGCCCTATTTCCATATGGGGGCCTACGAGACGGTGGACGCCAAGATCTGGCGGGATTGGAAGCTGACCGGCAATTGGGTGCTGACCACCGGTCTGTCGGGCACCAATCTGCTGGACCGCGAGTACGCCACCGAGATCGTCTACGTCAACCCAGGGTTGACGGTGCAGGCCGACTGCATCATCAGCTATCGCTTCTAGGATCGTCCGGGGCCGGGTCGAGACCCGGCCCCGTCTCCAGCGCATGCGGCGCCTCCTCCTTCCTACCTTGGCGGTCCTGGTCGGGCTGCTGCTGACGGCCTGCGGGCCGGCTGACGGCGACTCAGGCCGGTCCGCCTTTCCGCGCCTGGCCATCGGGGTGGGACGAGATTTTTATGACGGCCCGGACAGCCGCTCCTACCTGCACGGGTCCACCAACGCCTGGGAGGCGCTGGCCTACGTGGATGAAAACCTGCGCCCCCGGCCCTGGCTGGCCCAGGCCTGGCGGGCGGAGGATGGCGGTCGCACCTGGGTCTTCCAGCTTCGCGCCGGAGTGCGCTTCCACGACGGTTCGCCTTTCACCGCCAACGATGCGGCCTTCTGTCTGCGGCGCATAGCGGCCAGCCCCAAATACGATCCCTCGGGCAGCTTTCGTCATCTGCGGGCAGTGGAGGCCAGCGGCGATCTGGATCTGATCTGCCGCCTGGACCGCCCCACTCCGGACTTCCCAGCCCTAGTGGCTTACTACGGCAGCCCCATGCTCAAACCCGAGACCGTGGACGCGTCCGGACGCATCACCCGCCTGGTGGCCACCGGCCCCTATCGCCTGGAGGGAGTAGTCCCCGGCCACGAGGTGAGGCTGCGGGCCTGGGAGGGTTATTGGGGCCAGCCCCCGGCCTATGCCCGGGTGGTGTTTCGGATGCTGGCCGACGCCCAGACCCGGGTCCTGGCCCTGATGGCCGGCGATCTGGACGTGGTGGCCGACGTGGGGGCGATTCTGCCCGAGCAGGAGCCGGAGCTCAGGGCCGCGGCCGGGGTGAAGCTCATGCGCCAGGAGGTGGCAACCACCCACTATCTCGTCTTCAACTGCCGCCGGCCGCCCTTTGACCAGCGCACGGCTCGGCTTTGGTTGGCGGGGTTGATCCAGGAGCAGGGGTTGGTGGCCTCACTGGCCGGGGGCATCGCCGTGGCCGCCCGCGACCCCTACAGCCGCCTGGCCCGGGACTGGGCTTCGGGGCTCTTCCGGCCGCCGCTGGCCGAGGGCCGGGTCATCGCCCCCGGCGGCGAGCCCCTGGTGATCCTGTTACACGCCGGCACCGTGCAGCGCTGGCCCTATCTGGACCTGGCCCAGGCCCTGCAACATGGCTTGCGCCGAAGGGGGCTGTCCGCCCGCATCGTGGTCAGCGAGGCCGGGGCCTACCAGCAGGCCCTCAAGCAGGGCGATTATGACCTATCCATGCAACCCAACACCCTGATGACCGGCGACCCGGATTTTTTTTACAGCTATTACCTAGCCGGGGAGGCCCCGGCCAATCCCGGCTGGCGCGACCCCGAGACCGACCGGCTCATTGCCGCGGCCCGGACCGAGATGGACCCGGAACAGCGCAGGCAGGCCTATGCCAGCCTGGCCGGAATCGCCGCCCGCGATCTGCCCCTGCTGCCTCTGTTCCACGAGACGGCGCTCTACGCCCACCGTCAGACGGTGGCGGATTTCCACATCGACCACTTTTTCCGGCCGGACCTACTCCGGGTTCGGCCCAGGACAGGATCATGACCACGGCCGAGAAGCTCGATCGGAGCCTTTTCGAAAACAGCGATCCCTGCGACCCCGAATTCTGGCGCCGAGCCTGGCGGCGGGCGCGGGAGGCCTCGTTCTTGAAGTGCAGCCAGGTGGCATCGCCCCAGGCCTGGCATGATTTCTACGCCCAGGTCAGCGACAGCTATTGGGAGCTGTGGGGCCAGGACGGCGAACAGGGTCAGCGCCTGGTGGCGGAGATGAACTGCCAGGGTTTGCTGAAGCCCGGATGCCAAGTGCTGGACGTGGGTTGCGGACCCGGGACCATGGCCCTGCCCCTGGCCCAGGCCGGGGCAATGGTCACCGCCCTGGATTGGTGCCGGCCGATGCTGGACAACCTGGAGCGCCTGGCCGGCCAGCGCGGCCTGAGCGGCATCACCACCCGCTGTCAGTCCTGGGACGATTTTCCGGGCGACCCGAAGCACGACCTGGTGCTAGCCGCGTTTTTCCCCGACGCTTTGAGCGTCCAGGGGCTGGAGCGTCTGGAGGGCTTCTCCCGGGGTCGGGTGGGCCTGGTGCTGGGCACCGGTCGGGAGCACTTCGCCTTTCGCCGCCAGATGTGGCAACAAATCTTGGAGGTACCTTATCACGACGGAGGCTTCCATCTGGCTTGCGCCCTGGGGTGGCTCAACGCCAGCGGACGGATGCCCAATCTGCGCCACCTGGCCTGGGACAGCGTCTTCGACCATCCCCTGGAGACGGTCTTCTCTTTCTACCGCGACTATTTCGCGATTTTCGGCAAGCGGGGGCCGGTGGTGGAGCGCCAGATCCGGGCCGCCTTGGAGCCATGGCGGGTGGGGGAGCGGGTGCGGGCCCAGGGCGGGACCAGCCTGGCCCTGGTCTGGTGGGACGCTCCAGACGGGTCTGACCTGGCGTGAGGCTACCTGCCGTCAATTGGCGGGCCGGGGCCGCTCGCCTGGTCGGGCTGCTGCTGGTGTTGTGGGGCGTGTCGCTGCTGACCTTCACCCTGCAGATGTGGGCCCCCGGCGATCCGGCAGAGGTCTTGCTGCGAGCAGGCAGCGAAAGCCCCGCCCCGGAGCGGGTGGCCGAGCTGCGCCGGGAGCTGGGGCTAGACCGCTCCTGGCCGGCGCGATACCTGACCTGGCTGGGGCGGGCCGCGCGCCTCGACCTCGGTCGCTCGCTGCGCTCCGGCGATCCGGTGACCACCGAGATCGCCGCCCGTCTGCCCGCCACCTTGGAGTTGGCCGGGACTTCATTGGTCCTGGTGGTGCTGCTTTCCGGCCTGGCCGGGGTCTGGACCGCATGGCGACCCGGTCCGACCCACGACCGCCTTCCGCGCTGGATCAGTCTGATGCTGGTTTCACTACCGCCCTACTGGCTGGGCCTGCTGCTCATAACCGTCTTGGCCCTGGGCCTGGGCTGGCTGCCGGCGGCGGGGCGCGACGGTTGGGCCAGCCTGGTCCTGCCGTCCCTGACCCTGTCCCTGGGCATCGCGGCCATGCAGGGCCGGGTCCTGCGGGTGGGGGTGTTGGAGGTGCTGGGCCAGGATTTTGTCCGCTTCGCCCACGCCAAGGGTCTGGGCAGGGCCCGGGTGCTGTGGGGGCATGTCCTGCCCGCCGCCTTGGGACCGCTGTTGGCCCTGTGGGGCATGACTCTGGGGCACCTGCTGGGCGGGGCGGTGGTGGTGGAGACGGTCTTCGCCTGGCCGGGTCTGGGGCGACTCTTGGTGGAGGCGGTGCTGGGGCGAGACTGGCCCCTGGTCCAGGGGCTGGTGCTTTTTATGACCCTGGCCCTGATCGCCGCCAACCAGGCCGCCGACCTGGCGCTGCGGCTGCTGGACCCCCGCCAGCGGGAAGGCGACGCCGATGTCCAAGGATGATGATTCGCGCGGGGGTGGGTTTCATCTCTGGGCTGGCGGATTGATCCTGGCCGGCCTGGTCCTGGCCGCCCTGGCCGCGCCCTGGCTGGCGCCCCATGACCCCTTGGCCCTGGACCTTGGCCAGCGACTGCTTCCGCCGGCCTGGGATCATCCCCTGGGCACCGATCATTTGGGCCGTTGCCAGCTGTCCCGTCTGATCTGGGGGGGGCGGGTTTCGCTCATCCTGGGCATCCTGGCCTCGGCCCTATCCTGGGGGATGGGGCTGGTGGGGGGGGTGGCGGCCGGGCTGGCCGGTCGCCGCCTGGACTGGCCCCTGGCCCGGATCATCGACGTGGGCCTGGCCTTCCCCGGTCTGCTCCTAGCCTTGGTTTTGGTGGGGACCCTGGGGGCCAACCCTTGGGCGCTGGTCCTGGCCTTGGCCGGCGCGGGTTGGCCGTGGTGGGCGCGCCTGACCAGGAGCCTGGTGCGGGCGGCGCGCGGCCAGCCCTTCGTGCTGGGAGGACGGGCGGCCGGGGTGGGCGGCTGGCGGATGCTGCGACGCTACATTCTGCCACAGATCTGGCCCGCCCTGGCGGTGGCCGCCGCCATGAAGACGGGATGGATGATAGTGGCCATCTCCGGTCTGGGCTACCTGGGCCTGTCCGTCCCCGCCCCGGAGCCGGAGTGGGGAGCCATGCTCAATCAGGCGCGGCTCTATCTCACCCGGGCCCCTTGGCTGATGCTTTCGCCTGGCGCGGCCATCTTTTCCACCGTGTTGGGTTGCAACCTCCTGGCCGAGGGTCTGCGCCAACGCTGGCAGGTGAGGCAGATCAATGCCTGGTGATCCCACGGTGCTTGCATTGCGCGACCTCTGGGTGGAGGCCCCGGGTCCAGCTGCCGCCCAGCCCCTTCTCCGCGGGGTGAGCCTGGACCTTGGGGCCGGCAGGGTGGCGGGGCTGGTGGGCCTGAGCGGGGCGGGCAAGAGCCTGACCGCCTGCGCCTTGGCCGGCCTGTTGCCCGCGCCCCTGCGGGCGACCCGAGGCAGCCTGCGTCTGGCCGGGCGCGAGGTGTCCCTCTGTGATCCCACGGCCTGGCGCGGGGTGCGGGGCCGGGAAGTGCTGCTCCTGATGCAGATGAGCGGGGCGGCGCTGAATCCCTTCCTGCGGGTGGGGCGTCAGATCGCGGAAACCCTGCGCGCGGTTCAGGGACTGAATCGTGTCGCCGCCCGGCGGTTGACCGACCAAGCCCTGGCGCGGGTGGGTTTGTCCCCGGAGGTGGTCCGGGACTACCCCCATCAGCTCAGCGGTGGCATGCGCCGACGGGTGCTCCTGGCTCTGGCCTGGGCCTTGCGCCCCCGGGTGATCTTGGCCGATGAGCCCCTCACCGGCTTGGATCCGGATCTGCAGACGGACATGATGGGCCTGCTGACCGACCTGGCGCGGGAAAGGGAGGCGGCCCTGCTGGTCATCGGCCACGATTTGCGCGTCCTGGGCCGGGCCTGTTCCTGGATTATGGTGATGGAGGGCGGCCGCGTGGTGGATCAGGGCTCGCCGCAACAGTTGTGGTCCCAGCCCGGCCATCGCCTAACCCAGGAGCTGGCGGCCAGCCTGCACTTTTTGGAGGGACGCGGTGCCTGAGGCGTTGCTGCGCCTGGAGGGCGTCGGCCAGGCCTATCCTAGAACGGGTGGAGGCCAGCGTCTGGTCCTGGCCGGAGTGGATTGGCGGATCGATATCGGCCAGTCCTGGGGGCTAATGGGCCCCAGCGGAGCGGGCAAGAGCACACTGGCACGAATCTGCCTGGGCCTGGAGCGGCCGCGCGCCGGCAGGGTGCTTTTTCAGGGGCGCGACCTGGCCGCCCTGGATCGCTCCGGCTGGCGGGATTTTCGGCGGCGGGTCCAGATCGTCTGGCAGGAGCCGTTGTTGCACTTGAACCCATTCATGCGGGTGGCCGAGCTGGTGGAGGAGCCGCTGCTGGCCTTGGGCGTTGGGGACGTCGCCTGGCGGCGGAAGCGGGTGGTGGAGATGCTGGTCCGGGTCGGTCTGGACCCGGAGCTGGCCTCGCGCCGGCCCCATCAACTCAGCGGCGGCCAGGGTCAACGCCTGGCCCTGGCCCGGGCCCTGGTCTGCGGACCCGATTTGCTGGTTTGCGACGAGGCCCTCAACGGCCTGGACACCATCAGCCAGGCCCAGATCGCGCGACTGCTGCAGGGGTTGGTGGATCAACAAGGGATGGCGCTGCTCTTCATCGCACATGACCGGGTGCTGCTCGAACGCATATGCCGCCAGGTGGCCGCCATAAAAGATGGGCGCATAGCCTTTAATGGTGCTATGGCCCATCCCGTGTGAGCGCGCATGGTTGGGGAGGTCGGGTGCGAGCTCTGGGAAGAAAAACAGGGATGATCGGTCAAAGTTTGGCGCCAAGCCCCAGAGGTGGCTGGAAACCAACCCCAAGGCGTCTTGATCCCTTTGCTTATACAGTAGAAGTTGACATTCAATCTGACACTGTATTAGGTTCCTGGTTCCCGGAAGCCCTTTAGGGGGTGGAAGGATCAGGTTGGGCAAGAGCTCGGATTCAACTGCTCTGCCTCAGCCATAACCTCACCTTCCGAATGAGTCTGCGGTCTCACCCCCGCCACTTCAACTCCTCGGCCTCCAGATCCCGAATCCGGTCGCGCACAATGGCCGCCTCCTCGAACTTCAGTTCGCCCGCGAGGCGGTGCATCTCCTGGCGCAGCTCCTTGATCAGCCGGGCCAGGTCCTCGGGCCGCTGGCCGGGCTCGTCCTCCACCGTCAGGTCCACGTAGTCCGAGGCTATCTCGTGGGGCAGCATGGCCCCGATGGCCTTGATGATGGTCTGGGGGGTGATGCCGTGCGCGGCGTTGTAGGTCTGCTGGAGTGCGCGACGGCGCGCGGTCTCCTCCATGGCCCGGGCCATGGAGTCGGTCACCTGGTCGGCGTAAAGGATCACCCGGCCGCCCACATTGCGCGCCGCCCGGCCCACGGTCTGGATCAGGCTGCGGGTGGAGCGCAGGAAGCCCTCCCGGTCGGCGTCCAGGATGGCCACGCAGGTCACCTCGGGCAGGTCCAGGCCCTCGCGCAGCAGGTTGATGCCCACCAGCACGTCGAAGACGCCCTGCCTGAGCTCGCGCAGAATCTGCACCCGCTCGATGGTGTCGATGTCGCTGTGCAGGTAGCGGACCTTGAGGCCGTTCTCCTTGAGATAATCGGTCAGCTCCTCGGCCATGCGCTTGGTCAGGGTGGTGACCAGGGCCCGTTCGCCCCGGCCGGCCACCTCGCGCAACACCCCCATCACGTCGTCCACCTGGCCCGAGGCCGGGCGCACCTCGATCACTGGGTCCATCAGGCCGGTGGGGCGGATGATCTGCTCCACCACCGCCCCGCCGCTCATCTTCAGCTCGTAGTCGGCCGGAGTGGCCGAGACGTAGATCACCTGGTCCACCAGCGCGCTGAACTCCTCGAACATCAGGGGGCGGTTGTCCAGGGCGCTGGGCAGACGGAAGCCGAACTCGACCAGGGTTTCCTTGCGCGAGCGGTCGCCGCGATACATCGCCCCCACCTGGGGCACCGTGATATGGCTCTCGTCGATAAAGAGCAACCACTCGCGGGGAAAATAGTCCAGCAGGGTGGGCGGGGGCTGGCCCGGGGCGCGGCCGGTCAGGTGACGGGAGTAGTTCTCGATGCCGTGGCAGTAACCCAGCTCCTTCATCATCTCCAGGTCAAAAAGCGTCCGTTCGCGGATGCGCTGGGCCTCCAGGAGGCGACCGGTGTTTTCAAAGTGGGCGATGCGCTCGGCCAGCTCGGCCCGGATGGCGCTCATGGCCTCGTTGCGGATGGCCTCGGTGGTGACGTAGTGGCTGGCCGGGAAGACGGTCACGGTCTTGGCCCGGTCCACCGCCACTCCACGCAGGGGATCGATAAAGCTGATGGCCTCGATCTCGTCGCCGAAGAAGGTCAGGCGCACCGCCCGGTCCTCCTCGTAGGCCGGGAATATCTCGAGGTTCTCGCCGCGGACCCGGAAGGTCCCGCGGTGAAAGTCATACTCGTTGCGCTCGTAGAGCATCTCGATCAGCTTGCGGATCACCGCCTCGCGGCCGGGTTCGTCGCCCACCTGCAGGCGCAGGAGCTGGCCGGCGTAGGCCTCGGGCGAGCCCAGGCCGTAGATGCAGGAGACGGATGCCACGATGATCACGTCCGGCCGGGTGAGGAGCGCGAAGGTGGCGGCGTGGCGCATCTTGTCGATCCGTTCGTTGATGGAGCTGTCTTTTTCGATATAGGTGTCGCTGGCCGGGATATAGGCTTCGGGCTGGTAATAATCGTAGTAGCTGACGAAATACTCCACCGCGTTGTGGGGGAAGAGCGCCTTGAACTCGCCGTAGAGCTGGGCGGCCAGGGTCTTGTTGGGGGCCAGGACCAGGGCCGGCTTGTTGGCATTGGCGATGACCCCGGCCATGGTGAAGGTCTTGCCCGAGCCGGTGACGCCCAGGAGCACCTGGTGCTTGAGGCCCTCGGCCACTCCGCGCGAGAGCTCGGCGATGGCCCGGGGCTGGTCGCCCTGGGGGGTGTAGTCGCTGACCAATTGAAACACGCCCCCGCCCGGGGCGGGTCGGGTGGCGTAGTACTGGGAGGTGTTTTCCTCGCTGTGGGGCATGGGGCTCCCGCGCGCGGCCGGGTTGGAGGGGGGCACGACCCCGCCGGGCCGCCTGCGGCGGGGGACTTTAGGAAAAGGTTATCTCGCCATAATAATCCGGCAAGTCCTGGCGGAAGCGCTTGGCGTATTGGGCCGGGAAGATCACCCGTCGCACGTCGCCCAGGCTGAACTCCAGGCTGCCGAAGACGCGCCACTCCCGCTCCATGTAGAAGTTCTCCGGGTCGTCGGCCGCAAGCCCCTCGCGGTAGAACTTGACCAGGCTGAAGAAATTGTAGACCAGCGAAATCCAAAGCTCGCGAATCTCGGCCTGGTCGAGGCCGGGCAGGTCCTCCAGTTGGCGAAAGAGCCGCCAAACCCGCTGGTGTTCGCGGTCGAAGTGCTCGCCCCGGGTCTCGCCCGGCCCGCCCGCCGGGCCGGGGCTGGCGTTGGCCGCCACATAGAACACCGGGTTGGCCCCCCGTTGGCTGAGGAAGGACTTGCCGAAGGCCAGCCCGAAGCGGGAGAACTTGCCCATGTGGATGGCCAGGTCCGGCACCGGGATGTCGGAGAAGCAGACCAGATTGGCCTTGTAGAACTCGTTGCCCGAAAAACTCTTGTCGTCGCTGTAGCTGATGGCGGTGCTCTTGTCGGTGCCCAGCACCCCGGTCCGCAGGATGTCCACCAGCAAGGAGTACTGGCGCTCGGCCGCGTCGGGCAGACCACCCAGGCGGCGGCCCACGAAGTGGGTCAGCTCATCGGAGACATAGCGTTGCACCGACATGGTGGTTTCCTCCCGGATTCATCAGGCCGCGGCGGGCTGGTCTACGCTCTGGGCCGCGGACTGGCGCGGGGAGAGAATGGCGCTGTGGCTGCCCCAGATGGTGGGCCTTTCCACCACCCGCCATCCTTGGGCCTCGGCCTGGGTCAGCTCGGCCGCGAAGGTTTTCCGGTCCACGTGCAAGCGTGGTTCGGCCACCAGCAGCCTGCCCTGGGGCTGGGTGGCCTCCAGAACCTGGCCTAGGAAGCCGGCCAGGCTGGGAACCTCGTGCAGCATCCAGAAGCAGAGGCTGAAGTCCACCGCCCCGGCCAGGTCGCCCAGGTTCAGGCTCGCCTCGGAACAGCGCCGGGGTTCGATGGCCCCGCTCAGGCCGGCCCGCTTGGCCCGGCGACGCAATGCCGAGAGCATTTTCTCCTGGATGTCCACCGCCACCACCCGGCCGTGGGGACTGCACAGCCTGGCCAGTCCAATGGTGAAGTAGCCCATGCCGCAACCCAGGTCGAGGCAGGTCATGCCCGGCCGCACCCAGGGGGCCAGCATGACCTCCGGATTGTGCACCAGACGGCGCAGGGGGTTGTCGAAGGCGTAGCAGAACCACCAGGGGCAGACGTGGGCCATGCCTCACGCCTCCATGCGCCAGCGGGTGCCTTGGGGGGAATCCTCCAGCGCCACGCCCAGGGCCTTGAGCTGGTCGCGGATGCGGTCGGCCTCGGCGAAGTTTTTGGCCTGGCGCGCGGCCTGGCGGTCGGCGATCCGCTGCTCGATCCAGGCCGGGTCCGGCCCATCGCCGGCGCTCGGGGCCTCCTGGCCCTGCAGGAACTCCCGGGGATCGCTCTGCATGAGACCCAGGCGACCACCCAGTTGACGCAGATGGGAGGCGGCCAGGGCCAACAAGGCGTCGCGGGTCTGGCTCCGGGACGCGGAGGTCAGGCGGTTGGTCACCCGGGCCAGGCCAAAGAGCGCGCCCAGGGCGGCGGCGGTGTTGAAGTCGTCGTCCATGCCCCGCTCGAAAGCCTCCACCTGCTCCATGATCTCCTTGGCCTGCTCCGGCTCCCGGAGCGGGGGCTGATCCTGGCGCGCCTCCCCGATCTCCGCCTGGGCGTCGCGCAGGGCGGTGTACAGGCGCTGGAGACCGGCGGCGGCGTCCTTCAGGGCCTCGTCGCTGAAGTCCAGCGGCGAGCGATAGTGCTTGCCCAAAAGGAACAGGCGCAGGGTCTCGGGCCGGGTGTGCTTGAGGATGTCCTTGATGGTGAAGAAATTGCCCAGGCTCTTGGACATCTTCTCGTTGTTGACGTTGACGAAGCCGTTGTGGATCCAATAACGGGCGAAGGGCTGGCCGGAAAGGGCCTCGGCCTGGGCCACCTCGTTCTCGTGGTGGGGGAAGATCAGGTCCTTGCCGCCGCCGTGGATGTCGAAGGTGACGCCCAGGTATTTCTGGCTCATGACCGAGCACTCGATGTGCCAGCCCGGCCGGCCCGGCCCCCAGGGGCTGTCCCACCAGGGCTCGCCCGGCTTGCTGGATTTCCAGAGGGCGAAGTCCATGGGATCGCGTTTGCGCTGGTCAACCTCCACCCGGGCCCCGGCTTGCATGTCCTCCAGGGAACGACCGCTCAAGCGACCATAGCCGGCGAAGCTGCGCACCGCGAAATAGACGTCGCCCGCCACCACGTAGGCGTGGCCCTTTTCCACCAGCGCCCGCACCGCGGCGATGATCTCGGGGATGTGTTCGGTGGCCCGGGGCTCCAGGGTGGGCGGCAGCACCCCCAGGGCGTTCATGTCCTCGGTGAAGGAGGCGATGAAGCGCTGGGCCAGGGACCGCCAGTCCTCGCCCAGCTCGCCCGCGCGCTTGATGATCTTGTCGTCGATGTCGGTGAAGTTGCGCACGTACTCCACCGCGTAGCCCCGAGCCTTTAAATGGCGGTGGATGGCGTCGAAGGCCACGTAGCAGCGGGCGTGGCCGATGTGGGGATGGTCGTAGACCGTGACCCCGCAGACGTACATCCGCGCCTTGCCCGGCTGGGCGGTGACGAATGCCTCCTTGGCGCGGGTCTGGGAGTTGTAGATGGTCAGGCTCATGCGGTCGTGCTCCCGGATGTGATGGGCTCGCCGCCCGGGGCGATTGGTTGTCGTGCGATGCTGGCCAGGGCCAGGGCGGCCATGCCCTCGCCCCGGCCGGTGAAGCCCAGCCCCTCGCTGGTGGTGGCGGCCACGTTGACCGCCTGGGTCGCGATTCCCAGCACCCGGGCCAGATTGGCGGCCATGGCCGGGGCGTGGGGGGCGATCCGGGGGCGCTCGGCCACCAGGGTCACGCTGAGCGAAACCGGTCGCCAGCCCTCCTGGGCCAGCATCTGGCGCACCCGACCCAAAAGGACCAGGCTGTCGGCGTCCTGGAAGGCAGGGTCGCGGTCGGGGAAATGGCGGCCGATGTCGCCCAGCCCGGCCGCGGCCAGCAGGGCGTCCATAACCGCGTGGGTCAGCACGTCGGCGTCGGAATGGCCCAACAGGCCCAGCTCGAAATCGATTTTCACCCCTCCCAGCACCAGGGGCCGTCCCGCCACCAATCGGTGCACGTCCAGGCCCTGTCCGCTGCGGGTCTCTTGCCCGCCCAACAGGCTCTCGGCCAAGGCCAGGTCCTCCCTGGTGGTGATCTTGAGGTTGCGGCGGTCGCCCGGGACCAGGCGGACCTCGTGTCCCAGGGCCTCCAGCAGTCCGGCCTCGTCGGTGGCCGTCAGTCCCCGGGACCGGGCCTCGGCCTGGACCCGGCTGAACAGGGCCAGGTTAACCACCTGGGGGGTCTGGGCCAACCAGATCCGGCCGCGGTCCAGGGTGGCGGCGATGGCCCCGCGCTCGTCGGCCCGCTTGACGGTGTCCACGCAGGGCAGGGCGGCAATGGCCGCGCCGCACTCCCGGGCCGCGGCCAGGGTGGCGGCGAAAAGCTCCGGCCGGGCCAGGGGGCGGGCGGCGTCGTGCACCACCAGCCAGGTCGCGCCGAGCTCGGCC
>JAIWNN010000123.1 GCA_020216805.1 Desulfarculus sp.
CTGGCCACCAACTCCCTGGCCTATAACGAAGACGATCTGCTGGCGGTGAGCGAGGACGAGGTGACGCTCTCCGGGCCGGCCTTCAAGTTCCGCGGCCGGGGCATGCTGCTGGACGTGGCCAACAACCGGGCGGTGTTCAAGAAATCGGTCAGTTCCAAGATCAAGAACATGCGCGACCTGCCCCAGTTCAGCATCATGGGCTCCTAGCCCCTGCCGCCATTGCGCGGGCAAAGCCAGGGCCGGCCCCCACGGGGACCGGCCCTTGGATTTTTTGTCGGCCGGCAACGGGGGGCAAAAGACTCGGCCCGTCCGCGGGCCCTGGGGAACTCACGGACGAGCCGAGTGAGGGAAGTGGGGCCAGCCTGTCATGACCCCGCCCTATTGAACAGCAAGGGCCGGGCCAAGTCAGCTTAAGGGGGGGGCGGTGACAGAACAGCTTGTTTTCATGGATAATATAACTTATGCGCTCGTTGGCGTCACGGGATGAGGGTGCATTTTGCCATGCGCCTGGCCAGGGCGGCGGCAGGATGCAAACCCCTGGGGGCGGCCGGGGTTGGAGGCGACCATGCGCTCATGGGGGCAAGTGAAGGCGGATCGCGGCCTGGTGGCAGCCATCGATTGGGAGATGACTCCGGCCCTGGCCTTCGAGGTCTTTCAGCTCAAATCGGCCGAGGCTTGGCGCCATCGCGGCCTGGAACAGGCGGTGTATTTCTACCTCAGCACCTGGCGGGGCGAGAACCAGGTCTATCTGGTGCGGCGCAGCCTGAAGGAGACCGAACCCCTGGCCCAGGCGCCCGTGCCGCCGGAATTGATCGCGGCCCGGGTGGCCGAGGCCGCGGGCCAGGACAACCCGCGCGGCCAACTGGCGGTGGGGGCTGGGATAGAGGCCTGGCTGCGGGCCGAGCTGGCGGCGGGGTAGGGCGGGGCGATCTTCCGCATCCCTTTTGTCATTGGAAGGAGCGAAGCGACGCGGCGATCTCTTTCGACCTCTAGCGCGCGGTGGTGCGCGGTGGTGCGCGATGGGGTGCGATGGGGTGCGGCGGCCCGAAGGCCGCCATGGTCGCTGCCGAGGATGTTGGCTGGTGTTGGTGGAGGCGGGGGGAATCGAACTCTAATCTACGTACTTCCCAGTGCTTCCCGCAAAAACACAATAGCTGATTATAGCAGGCTTTTTTCAGAACAAACCTTCCCCTTATTTCCCTTGACAACCCTAAAAAGTGGGGCTAAAGTGGGGCAGACGTAGGGATTCGTGAGGCGTGAGGGTCTTCAACGCCAGGGCCTCCACTCAAACTGGAGACGTGGGGAATTATGGCCGGAGACAGGATTTCAACCGAACACAAGGGCATCCGCTACCGCGAACACGCCACCCGCCTATACCAGGAGCCGGGCAAGAAGAAGCGGCCGGATCGGTACTACTTCATCCGCCACGCGGTCGACGGCAAGGTGATTGAGGAAGGCGTGGGCTGGGAGTCTGAAGGCTTCACCATTCAGAAAGTGTTGCTCATGCGGGCGCAGCTTCAAGAAGCTAAGCGCACCGGCCAGGGGCACCGCAGCCTGGGCGAACGGCATGAGGCGGCGAAGGCCGCTGAAGACGAGCGCCGGCAAGAGGTCATGACCTTTGCGGACCTTGCCGGTCGTTACCTGGAGTGGGCCAGGGCTTCCCGGAAAAGCACCCTGCCCCATGACGAGCGCCGCCTTCGCCTACACGTCCTGCCCGTGCTGGGGCCCATGCTCTTGAAGGACGTGAGGGCCCCCCATGTCGAGACCCTGAAGGTCCGGGGACAAGAGGCCGGCCTTGCCCCCGCCTCTGTGGCCCACAACCTTCAGTTGGTGCGCCTGCTATTCAATTGGGCCGCCAGGATGGACCTGTACCAAGGGCCCAATCCGACGCGCCTTGTGCGCTTCCCGAAGTTGAACAACAGGCGGCTTCGCTTTCTATCCTATGATGAAGCCGAGCGCCTCCTTGATGCCCTGGCCGAGCGGTCCCAGGACATGGCGGACATGGCCCTTGTGAGCTTGTACGCCGGACTCCGCTTCGGCGAGATACGCGACCTTTCCTGGCAAGATGTCGACTTGGAGCATGGGACCATCGCCGTGCTGGATCCGAAAAGCGGTGAGAGCCGACACGCCTACCTTTCCGAACGACTGAAGGATATGTTCGAGCGGCGCAAGGCGGACCGGGGCGACTCACAGCTTGTCTTCCCCGGCCGGTTTGGCGGTAAAATTGATAAGGTTCCTCGCACATTTGACCGAGTTGTTTCAGAGCTTGGTTTTAATAACGGGGTAACAGACCGCCGACAAAAGATAGTGTTCCATTCCCTCAGGCACTCGTTCGCGTCATGGTTGGCGTTGCAAGGAACACCCTTGCTCGCCATCAAGGAGCTGATGGGCCACAAAACTGTTGAAATGACCATGCGCTATGCACACCTGATTCCAGACCAGAAGAGGTCGGCGGTGGAAACATTGGACCAGCGGGCTTCCGCTAGAAAAGTGGTGCCATTGGCTGCGGCGGGATGGCGGCGAAATGCCTGAGTTCGACTGGCGCGATCCGAAGTGCTACGAGTACACGAAAAGCCACACGTGTTATCAATGGGCGTGGGAGTTTTTGCGGAGGAACCCCGAGTACAAGGCGGATTGGGAAAAGGAATTGCCCGAGGGCCTTGCCCGCATTAAGCGGGATACGCCCGACCGTTGTCCCATCGACCATCCATGTTTTGTGCTAACAATGGAGAGCCCGAAATACGTAAAAAAGTGGGGGCTTTACCATCTGCTCAATCCCGCCACGGCAGAGCCATTGGCCATATCAAGCCACTGGTTTTCTGGCGATGATCATCTGTTGTTTTATCGTGGCCGTGGCGTCGGATTGCTAGAAATGCTTGAGGGCAAGGGGACGCCTGAGGAGCACGTCGTGAGAATTCCCGAGGGCCACATGGCCGTGGTGTTTGACCTGCGAGAGCCGCTGGAAAGTCAGTTCGAGGTGGCCAAAGAAAACATCCGAAGATGGCAAGCGCATTGGCTGAGAAAAACAAAGTCCATGCTGCCAACTTTCAAGGTAACCCGCGACCACGAGAGATTGCTACTCTACATCCGAGTTCTCGATGCCCTTCAAGACAACCCAGACGTGACGCCGACAGAACTTGCCAGAATTCTAGGGCTTAATAGCCTTCAACATGCCGAAAGTACTAAGAAAAGCGCCATCAATATGAGGGATGGTGGTTACAAGAAGCTCCTCATTGCCCGCCCCCGCACCTTCACCAAATAAAGAAATGCGCCCCGCTCTATAGATTTATCGCCTTTGGCGCGTCACCGCCCGAGAATCTGCTCCAGGAACATCACGGAACCCGGGAGCAGGATATGTCCAAATCTGTTGACCTGTCAGCCGTCGTCAAGGCGTGGCCCCCCATCATCGCACGCGCGGATGTCGGCCACTACACCGGCGGCGTTATCTCCGCTAAGACCCTCGCCAACCACGACTGCGCAGGCACCGGCCCCAAACGCCTGAAAATTGGCCGCAAAATCGCATACCGAGCCGAAGACCTGGCCGCATGGCTAGCCGGCAAGGCTGTCGATCTGGCTTGAGGTGTCGGCCGTGACCAGCCATATTCCGGCCTGCTTCGGCCGCTACGACGCCAGCCAATGCCCTTGGCAGTGCAGCCGCGAAATCCGATGGGAATGCTTGGATTCCGCCCGGCTTAGTCAGGAACGGGAAGCCAACCGCCTGGCCCGACGCTGGCTCCGAGAAGTTCCACCTGAGCGGCGACACCTGCTCCGCCTTGGTTATCCGGCCGGCGTGCTGTTGGACTAGTAGACCATGCTCGTGAAGGCACTAATGGACTCTTCCAAGAATATTAATTTTTACTCTTATAATAAAAGCAAAGACCATGCCAACTTGCTTGGCCTGACCGGAAAAAATCCTGACCAGGCTCTTTTTCGCGTGGGCGGCTACTTGAAAAAAGGCGGGGCTCCCAAGGACGTAACCGCGCAAGTGCTTAGTATACTTGCCGAATATTGCCAGCCGCCGATCCCTGTTGATCTGCTGCGAGCCAAGGTTGAGAGGGCTTACCAAGGGATCGAGGACCGCGAAAAGAGCCTCGCGGACCGCATTCGGGCCTGGATTGAAGCCTTGAGCGTGACACCAGGCGCGACCTGGAGCGCGACGGACTGTGACAGGGATTTGTGCCTCGTGACAGCGCGTGACAAAGCCAACCGCCGAAAAATCATCTCGCGCTTAGTAGCCAGCGGCGTTATCGAACCGGCCAGCAGGAAAGCTGGAGTCTTCCGCAAGGTGGACCGCACAGAGCAGCTGATCGACTGGCAGCACGCGGAAAATGGCCATGGGCTCCAGCTGCGCTGGCCTTTGGGCCTCGAAGAGCGGTTTGAAGTCATGCCGGGCTCGCTGGTCGTTGTGGCTGGCGAGACCAACGCCGGCAAAACGGCCTTCTTGCTCAATGTGGCCAGGGATAACCTATCGAACTTCCCAACTTTCTACTTTTCGAGCAGCAGCGAGACAAACGCCGTGACTCTCCGGAGGCGCATAGAGGCGTTCGGGGATCCTCATGAATCCTGGGCTGCCATGACCGCCATATCACGGGCGAGCGATTTTCACGATGTCATCCGGCCGAACGGGCTGAATTTGGTGGACTACCTAGAGGTTCACGATGATTTCTACCTAATCGGCAGGCAGCTTGCGGCTATCGCGGCCAAGCTCCGGAACGGGGTAGCCGTGATCGCAATCCAGAAAAGCCCTGGGGCCGACTTTGGCCGGGGGGGGCCCATGACCCTAGAAAAGGCAGCCGTCTACTTGACTCTACACCGTGGAGACCTGGCGGCCGGCGAACCGCACACGCTCAGGCTGCCAAAAATCAAATACCCACTGGTCGAGTATGCTTCAAAGCCGATCAAGTTCAAACTCGCGGGGGGGGCGCGGTTCATCCGGGTGTGACAGGGCAAAGAAGGCGACCGCGCCCGGCAAAGTTGACCCACGGGTCAAGTTTATCGAAGGGGTTTATAATCCCCACGTCACTACGAATATAGCTAGTTTTAATGCATAGTTGCATATTGCAGGAATGCCAATGCCCCACTTATGCCCCACTAAAAAACGACGTTAAGGGCGGGGTTAACACTTTTCCACTCACGGTATGTTGAGGAACCTATGCCGAGGCGACGAGCGGACCTATGCAACCCCCGCCGGGCCAAAAGCCCCAGGCGTCGGGCCATTATCTGGGAGGCCAGAATCAGGGCCATGCTTCCCACAAAGCCAGACCCAGCCCAGGAAGCCGTGATACGTGCCCTGGCCCCGCTCTTGGTGCGAGCGGATGAACTCCGGGCGGACTTCGAGGAAACCGGGCGGCTCGGGCCCGACTACTTGCAGATCAACCATGCCCTCCATAGAGCCTTCGCCAGGCTGGGCCTGGGTGGGCCGCAGGTGCTCCAGGACAAGGGCAAGGCCCCGGGCAAGGGGGCAAGCCAGGGTGTGGACCTGGAAGCGCTCCTTGGGGGCGACGATGCCTAGCAACAAGCCCCAGCGCCGCACCAACGCCGATATCCTGGCCGCCTGGAATGAACCAGGCTTCGCGGGGTTCTCGGCCTGGCTCGCCGACGTGAGACCCCTCATCCTTCACGCGAACAACCGCTATGCTCCTGTGGTCCTGGAGCCATGGCAGGAATCCATCTTGCGGGAAGCCCTGGAGGCCGGCCCTGACGGTCGGCTACTGCGTAATCTGCTTCTGCTGGTCATGCCCCGCCGACACTCGAAGTCCACCCTTTGGGCATTGGTGATTCTGTGGCTGGTGACCAGCCGGCCAAACTTCACCGTGGCCTGTTTGGGGAATCACGAGCAGCACAGCCAGAGAGTCCAAATGCGGACGCTGCGTCGGATCGTCCGCAATACCCCGATCCTATTCAAGCTGGTGGGCGGCGAAGCTAACCTTCAGCGCAATGAGTTGCGTTTTCCGGCCACGGGCTCCCTGGTGCAAATGGCAACTCCAACGGCTCAGTCGGCCTTTGGCGATCGGCTGAACTGCCTCTGGATATCCGACTTTCACGCCTGTCCGGACCTGGACGCGGCCAACGCCTTCATGGCCAGCCTGTTGGATTCCGAGGAACGGCTGACCCTGATTGACGCCAACGTAGATGTTGAGGGCGGGCATGTCCACGAGTTGGAGCTTGAGGCGGCCCAGGATCCAGGCATCTACGCCAAGCATGTTGAGTACCGGGACTTCGAGCACTACCTAGCAGAGGCCCCGGCCTGGATCAGTCGGACTGAGGCCCGCCGGCTTCAGCGAATCACTCTGCCGGCGGCCTTCGAGCGGGATATTCTGGGCAAGCGTGGCGGTGCCACCAACGCCTTGTTCCCAGCCGAGGTCATAGACCTTTGCCGCACCAACTACATCGCCCCCGTGCCTGCCGAGGCATTGAAGGATCTGACCGGCGGCCGCAAGTACGTGGTGGGTGGTGGGCTGGACCGGAGCAAGTCGTTGTTCGGCGGTGACGCCACGGTCTGGACGGTGACCATGAAGGTTGCCACGCCCGCCGGAGAGCCTGAGTACTTCGTTCTGTCGCAGGAGGCTATCATCCCGAACACGGCCAGCCTTTTGAAGCGGGCCATTTTGCGGTCTCATGAGGCTTACCGGCTGGACAGTGTGACCCTGGAAAACTATGAAGCGGTGGACTTGAAGCCTTGGCTCGATGACCAAAATATTCCCTGCGAGTTGGTAAGTGCCCACGACACCAACCAAAATGCCATATTCCCTGAGCTTCACCGCATTGCCAAAGAGGGCCGGCTTCACTTCCCGGCGGACATGAAAGACCTGGCGGTCGAAATGCAGACGTTTGTTTATACCCAGCGGCGGGACGGGAAGTACAGTTTCGGGCACTCCAGCAAGAAGTTTCATGATGACCGGGTGTATTCCCTGGCCTGGAGCATCTACGCCACGCGGGCCACCGTGCTTGCCATGTTCACCATCGGCAACATCCAATGCACCAGCCTGAGCCCCCAC
Organism: Desulfarculus sp.; assembly: GCA_020216805.1. GTDB lineage: Bacteria > Desulfobacterota > Desulfarculia > Desulfarculales > Desulfarculaceae > JACRDC01. The sequence goes on from JAIWNN010000123.1 coordinate 6,999, forward strand.
CGGCGGCTTTGCTTCTTGATGGGCGGGGATCTGGAGTTGCTTTGCAAGGCCCAGTGCCGGGCCTGGCACGAGGTGAGGGGGCTTTTCCAAGACTACCGGCGGTTGCGGATGGATGATGACGCCACCAGCCTGGTGGAGTTTTTCGCCCAGCGGGTGAAGGTGGAAGGTGCGCGAGTTTACCAGTCGGTTTGAGCGGGGGGTTGCGGTGGACTTCCACCCTCGGCTTGGTGCCACCTGCCCACGCTGTGGCGCGGACCGTGCACGCACGACAGGCAGCCGGCCATGGTTCCAGAGCTCCTCCAGGTGGTTCCGGGTCCGATTTCACCGCTGTCGCTGCTGCGGGGTGAGTTTCCAATCCCTTCAGGAATCAAGTTGAGTCCAAATCTGGATTGCACCTGATTTAAACCATGCCCCTGCTGATGTAGCGTGGCCGTAGGAGGCTCAAATGCTCTTTGAATCTTCAGCAGAGGCGACGGTGAAGCGAGCCCTGGCGGGCGGGGTGGTGGCGGGCAACCGGGCCCGCAAGCTGGCCACGGCCAAGCGGCTGGACTACTACCAGGACGCCCAGCTTGACCACCTGTTGGCGGACCTGACCAAGCGCTACGCAGACCCTTCCCGGCTTCAACCCGCTTTCGTGAACATTGTTCGCAAGGTGGTGGACCTTCTGGCCTCGACCTACTTCGAGCCCCCGCGCCGGGTGGTGGCTGGCACGGAACAGGATCAGGCCATCTTCGCTGAGATAGCCGAAGCGGCTGGTCTGGACACCAAGTTGAAAGCGGCTTCCCGGCTGGTCAAGCTGTGCAAGACCATCCTGATAAGGCCCGTGTGGCGAAATGGCCGCATGGACATTGACCTTCTTACGGGAAACTTCCTGGACGTGGAAACCGGTGACAGCCCCGAAGACTTGCGAGCGGTGACCATCACCCATTGGGGGCCTTCCGGCCGGGTGGATGAAATCACCTATTCCCGGTGGACCCCGGACGTGGTGCAGACCTTGAATTACCGGGGCCAGGTGACCAGCGAAGAGCCCAACCCCTATGGCGTGCTGCCCTTCGTACCGGCTTGGGATGGGCTCCCCCATGATGATTTTTGGCTTGGTGGCGGCGACGACCTGATTGTCATCCAGGAAGCCATCAATGCGCAACTGACGGCCTTGCTTTACACCTGCCAGCAACAGGGCTTTGGGGTGGGGTGGGTGAAGGGCGGCGGCCAGGGGGGGCAGGTGACAGTTGGTCCGGGGGCCATGGTGGAGCTTCCGCTCGATGGAGCCCTTGGCTTCGCGGCAACCGAGGCCCCGATTGACCAAATCTTGGCGGTGATTGACAAGCTGATTGGCTGGGTGGCGGTGACCAACGGCCTGCCCGCTCAGGTGCTCACCACCGAGCCCAACCAACAATCCGGCGTGGCCCTTTTAGTGAGCAACCGCGAGTTGCAGGAGAAACGCCGCGATGACCTGGAGCTTTGGCGGAGGTACGAGAAGGCCATCTTCTCCGTCATGCGGGCGATTTGGAACGCCCACAACCCAGGCCGTCAACTGAGCCCCGGGGCAACCCTGAGCATTGACTTTGCCGACCCACGGCCGGCCGTCAGCGAGAAAGACCAGGCCGCGACCTGGCAGACCTTATTGGGCCTTGGCGTTATCTCCCCCGTGGACGTGGTGATGGAGCGCAACCCGGACCTGACCACGCGGGAAGAGGCCCTTGCCTTCCTGCTTCAACTCCAAGACGAAAACTCGCAGTTGAGCGAGCGCAAGCTATAACGCCTACCTGGCGTAAAAAGGGAGTGTCACGAAATGCCCGATGAAGACAAGGCCAACGGCAACGCCACCGACAAAGGCGAAGAGCAGGCCCCCGGCCAGGGCAAGGACCAGGAGCCCCAGGGCTCCATACCCAAGGCCCGCTTTGATGAGGTCAACAGCAAGAGGAAAGCCGCTGAGGCCGCCTTGGCTGAAATGGTCGAGATGCTCAAGACCGATGTTCCCGAGGACATGCGCGACCTGATTCCGGCCGGCCTCCCCCCTGTGGAGCAAGCCAAGTGGATCAAGGCGGCCATGGCCAAGGGGATCTTCAACAAGGCCCCCGTCAACGGGCCAGACAGCAGGCGGCCTGGCGGAAAGCCGCCGGCCAACTTTGACAACCTGAGCCCGGCCCAAATGCGGGCTGCCGGCTACAAATCGTGAGGTGACCCATGTCCCTGACTCTTCTCGAAGCTGCCAAGCTCATGCAGAACCCGCTTCAGCGCGGGGTGGTCGAGGTCTTCCCCCGGACCAGCCCTGTTCTGGAGCGCCTGCCTTTCATGCCGGTGAGCGGCAACGCCTACACCTACAACCAGGAGCATGCCCTTCCCGGGGTGGCCTTCCGAGGCATCGGGGAGAACTACACCGAGTCCACCGGCGTGGTGAACCCGGTGACCGAGCGCCTGGTGATCCTGGGCGGCGTCAGCGACGTGGATCGGGCCCTGGTGAAGACCCAGGGAAACGTGAACGACCTGCGGGCCATCCATGACGGCCTCAAGGCCAAGGCCACGGCCCTGAAGTTCACCCGGACTTTCTTCAAGGGCGACAGCGAGACGGCCCCCCGTGAGTTCGACGGGCTTCAGAAGCGCCTGACCGGCAACCAGCTTATCGCCATGGGCAACACCAGCGGCGGCGATGTCCTGACCCTGGACAAGCTGGACGAGCTCATTGACGCTGTGACCGGCCGGCCGGACGTGCTCTTCATGAACACCGCCATGCGCCGCAAGGTCAACACCCTGGTTCGGGCCAGCGGCGCGGCCATCGAAACCGTGAGCGACTCTTTTGGTCGCCGGCTGGAAGCCTATGCGGGCATACCCATCGCGGTGATCGAGGACGACGAGACGGGCGCGGCCATCCTGGGCTTCACCGAGGCCAACCCCGGCGGCGGCTCTAGCGTGGGAACCAGCATCTACGCAGTGCGCTTTGGTGCGGGCGAGTACGTTTCCGGGCTCCAGGCAGGTGAAATGGACGTGATCGATCAGGGCCTCTACAGCGGGGGCGTGGCCTACCGGACCTTGATCGAGTGGATTTGCGGCATGGCCGTATTCCACCCCAAGAGCGCCGCCCGCCTCTACGGCATCAAGAACGCCTAGACCTGAAGGGGCGGGCCATAACGCCCGCCCCTTATGAGGGGACCGGATCATGTACGACAGTGGCTTGATTCTCAAGGACGCGGGCTTGGTGGCCGCTTCGGCGGCTGGCACCGTGGGCGGATTGGCCAAGATCGTAACCGTGGGCGAGGGCCGCGTTGACGGCGTGTTGGTGGTGGACGTGACCGCCATTGAGATGGCCAGCAATGACGAGCGCTACAGCATCGCCTTGCAGGGTTCGGACGTGGCCGACTTCACCACGGGCAGCCCCAAGGTGGAAGAGCTAGCCTGCCTGAACCTGGGAGCCAACGAGGTGCTGAGCGGCAACCAGGACAGCGCCATCGGCCGCTATGAGGTGCCCATGACCAACGTCAAGCAAGGGGTGGCCTACCCCCATTTGCGGCTCTACACCACCGTTGCCGGGACCGTGGCCACCGGCATCAACTTCACGGCCCGCCTGGGCCTGTAGGCTCTTCGGGTGGGGGCTGGGGCGGTGCTGTCTGCCCCCGTCTCGGCCCCCGCCTTCCAGACCTGGATGAAGGATCATGCCGATCAGCCTTGTTGTCGAAACCGGAGCGGTGGTGAGCGGGGCCAACTGCTTTGTGGACCTGGCCACGGCTGACGCCTACTTCGCCTTGCGGGCCAACGCCACCTGGGCGGCGGCCACCACGGCGGCCAAGGAAGCGGCCATCATCCGGGGAGCGGACTTCCTGTGCCAGGCATACCGCTTCAAGGGAGCCCGCTACCAGCAGACGCAAGCCCTGTGTTGGCCCAGGATCGGCGTCAGCGACGGGGACGGCCGGGCCATCGCCTTCAACGTCATCCCCCAGGCCCTCAGGGATGCCAACTGCGAGGCGGCCCTGCGCGCCCTGGGCGGTGACCTGGCCCCCGATGAAACCAAGGAAGTGGTCCGCAAGTCCGTAGCCGGGGCCGTGGACACCACCTATCGGGCCGGCTCCCCCGCCAAGACCTACCCGGTCATAGATCGGCTGCTGGCCGGCCTGGTGCAGGGCGGCGGGCTCAGTGTGGTGCTGGCATGAGATACGACTACACCGGCGACGCCCAAGACCTTCTGGAGGCCATCCGGGAAATGGGCCAGGTGATGACTCTCTATCGAGGAACCACGCCCTACGCCTGCTATGGCCTTCAGCGCTCCTACCGGCAGCGGGAGATTGACGGGACCGTGGTCAAGGTGGGGGATATCGAGGCCACAATCGCGGCCAGCGGCCTTGCCATAATCCCCACCACCACGGACAAGCTCAAGCTGGAAGGCAGCACGCTTCAGCGGACCATCGTGTTGGTGGACACCATCAAGCCTGGTCCCTTGGCCCTGGCCTACAAGCTCCAGGTGCGCTGATGACCCTCCAGGAGTTTCGAGACTCCATCTTCAAGTTTCAGCATCGCGTGGACGCCCGGGCCAACGCTCTGGGCGATGACCTGGTGAAGGCCCTGGAGGCGGTCCAAGAGCGCTTGATAGGCAAGCTGGCACTCCTGCCCCCAGACCAAGGCGAGAGCTTCACCAAACGCCGCCTGGAGGCCCAGCGGGCCGAGATTGAGACGGTTCTTGCCGAGGTCTACCAGGGCATGGCCCAGCAGGTGCGCGACGCGGCCGGCGACGTGATGCAGGCATCCGCCCAGCACACCGTGACCGCCATGAGCGCGGCCACCGGCCTAGATGTAGATGCTAAATAGGTTGTCCACATGGTTCCGAGCATGGAGACTGGTGATTGAGCGTCACCCAGACTCTTGCACGGAGGTCCACGTGAAC
>JAIWNN010000124.1 GCA_020216805.1 Desulfarculus sp.
GCCGACGCCCCGCCCCCGGCGGGCCGGGAGCGGGGCGGGGTTGGTTGCTGGCGTCGCCGCGCGCTGGCGGCCGGCGGCTAGAGCTTGCGGGCGTCGAAGACGCGCTTGGCCTTGCCCTCGCTGCGCTCGATGCTCTTGGGCGGCACGCAGCGCACCTTGACCCCGATGCCGATGACGCCCCGGATGCGGCTCTCGATCTTGCCCTCCACCTCGCGCAGCTTCTCCTCGCCCTGGTCGTAGACCTCCGGCTTGGCCTCCACGTCCACGCTCAGGGCGTCCAGGTAGCCCTTCTTGCGGATGATCAGGACGTACTGGGGCTCCACCTCGGGCATGTCCAGCAGGAGCGACTCGATCTGGCTGGGGAAGACGTTGACGCCGCTGATGATCAGCATGTCGTCGCTGCGGCCGTAGACCTTCTTCATCTTGATCAGGGTGCGGCCGCAGGAGCACTTCTCGCGCTTGAGCTGGGTGATGTCGCGGGTGCGGTAGCGCAACAGCGGCATGGCCCGGCGCTGGATGGCGGTGAAGACCAGCTCGCCCTTCTCGCCCAGGGGCAAAACCTCCTCGGTCACCGGGTCGATGATCTCCGGCAGGATGTGGTCCTCGTTGATGTGCAGCCAGCCATCCTGGGCGTCGCAGTCGAAGCCCACGCCCGGGCCCATCATCTCGGTCAGCCCGTAGGCCTCCCGGGCGGTGATGCCGATGCGCTCCTCGATCTCCTTGCGCATCTCCAGGGTCCAGGGCTCGGCTCCGAACACGCCCACCCGCACCGGCAGGGCGCGCAGGTCCACCCCCAGGTCGCGGGCCTTCTCGGCGATGGTCAGGGCGTAGGAGGGCGTGCAGCCCATGGCGGTGACGCCGAAGTCCCGCATCAGGGTGATCTGGCGCTCGGTCATGCCGCTGCTGGCCGGGATCACGGTGCAGCCGATCTTCTCCGCGCCCTGGTGGAAGCCCAGGCCGCCGGTGAACAGGCCCATGCCGTAAGCGTTCTGGAAGATGTCGTTCTTGGTGATGCCGGCCGAGGTCATGGTCCGGGCCATGCAGTTGGCCCAGGCCTCGCGGTCGGCGGCGGTGTAGGGACCGGTGATGGGCTTGCCGGTGGTGCCGCTGCTGGCGTGCACCCGCACCACCTCGCTCATCGGCACCGCGCACAGGCCGAAGGGATAATTGTCGCGCAGGTCGGTCTTGACCGTGAAGGGCAGTCGGCCCAGATCATCCAAGGATTTGACATCCCCAGGCTTCAGGCCGATCTCGTCCAGTTTTTTCTTGTAGAACGGCACCCGCTCATAGACCCAGGCCACGGTCTCCTGCAGCTTGGCTAGCTGGAAGGCCCGCATTTCGTCGGCGGACATGGTTTCAAACTTCTCTTCCCACATGGCCATCGCGTTCGCCCTCCCTACGGCTGTGATTCCCAGTGCTCGGACCGTACGCCACCCCTAAGATTCCGGCCCCGCGCGGCCGGCCTCCCCCGCTCAGGCAAGACCTCGCTTTGCGACTATCAACTTCATAGCACAAGCGGATTTGCAATTGCAAGCTAGCTTGTAGCTAAATTGTAACTATGATTTTGCGGGCAATCGGCCGCTCGTCTCTCTAACCACCGGTCTTCACCGTGAATATCCTTGTGCGGCCAATCATGGGGAGCTACACTGGCCCCGGGAGAATCACTTGCTCACCAGTCCGGAGTTCATCTGCGCCCGCTGCCACGCCCTGGGCCAAGGCTGCTGCCTGGCCCCCGAGGGACCCGAGCGCATGTTCGGCCTCACCGCCGGGGAGATCGCCGCCATCGCGGCGGCCAGCGGCTTGGAGCCCGGGGAGTTCCTGGTGGCCGACCGGGCGACCCCGGACTTTTTGGCGTTCCTGGCCGCCCTGAACCCGGTCTTTCCCCGCACCATGCCCGGCGGTCGCCGCCTGCGTCTGCGCCTGACCCCGGACCACGCCTGCCGCTTCCTGGGGCCGGAGGGTTGCCGCCTGCCGCTGCAGGCTCGCCCCATATATTGCCGCATCTATCCCTTCAGCCTCAACCCCCATGGACGGTTGATGGTGCTGCGCAACCCCCAGTGCCTGGCCCAGCAAGACGCCCGCTCCTGGCGCGAGGTGCTCAAGCGCCTGGGCATGGACGAGGCCGGGGTGCGGACGCTCTTCGCCCGGCTGGAGGAGCTGGCCGCGGAGCACCAGCGCCACCCTCCCTCGCTTGCGCCCCGGACCGACCCGGCATAGAATTCCCCCCGCGAAACACCCCAACCCCGGAAGCGCCGGCGTGAACCCCATCCCCGAACTCAAGCGCCAACTCCAGCCCATGGCCCTGATCCTGGCCTGCGCCCTGGGCCTGGGCTTTTTGTTCAACCTGGTCATGCCCCAGGGCCTGGGCTGGCTGCCCGAGGCCGTCAGCCGGCCGCTGTGGCAGCCCATGGCCCGCGACCAGGCCCTGGCCCAACTCAAGAACGGGGCGATGCTGCTGGACGCCCGCCCGGCCGGCGACTACTCCCAGGCCCGGGTGCGCGGGGCCTTGAAGCTGCCCCACGACGAGATCGCCAAGCTCTATCCCCTGATGAAGCCCCTCATCGCCCAGGCCCCGGTGGTGCTGGTCTACGGCCAGACCGTCAGCCGTTTCCCGGCCGCCGACGTGGCCCAGCACCTGCGCGCCCAGGGCCACGAAAAGGTCTACGTCATCGAAGGCTCCCTGGAGACCCTGGAAAAATCGGGCTTCCCCATCCAGCGCCCGCGCCGGGGAGGGGCCTCATGAACGCGCTCCTGGAATCGCTCTCCCTCCTGGCCCGGCTGATCACCGCCGGGGTCTTTCTCTTCGCCGCCTACGACAAGGTCTGGGACCCGGCCAACTTCGCCGCCTCGGTGGCCACCTATGACCTGCTCCCCCTCTGGGCGGTCAACGCGGTCAGCGTCAGTCTGGCCTGGCTGGAGATGCTGGTGGGAACCTTGCTCCTGGTCGGCCTGCTCACCCGCGCCGCCGCCCTCTGGGCCTGCGCCCTGCTGGTCTTCTTCATCGGCCTGATGACCTACGCCGGCATCACCGGGGCCGGCTTCGATTGCGGCTGCTTCCCCGGCGGTGGCGAGGCCGCCGCCCACCAGGCCGGCTTCGAGACCGCCATCCGCGACATCATCTTTCTGGTTCCCGCCGTTTTCGCCGCCCTGCGCCCCGGCCGCTGGCTCAGCCTGGGCGGTGAACGAGGCTGGGCGGAGGGACGGTAAGAGAATTTGGGGGAACCCTTTTGGCCGCGCAAAAAGGGTTCCCCCAAACCCCCTCACCCAAAAGCGTGCGAAAGGCGCTGCGCGCCTTTCGCCGGGGGGTGGGGGCAGGAGAGGACTTGGTCCGTCCGCCGGCGGGGTTTAGGATCGCAAGACCGCTAGACTACGGACAAAACCGGGCCGGCGCTCCTTGACAGCCCCGGGGGGGCGACTTATAGTAGGTCTGTGACGTCTCCCAGCCGAGACGGGGGATAACTTTACGCCCGATTCCAGGATCGGGCGGTTAGGCGCCGGAGGCCGAGAGCCGCGATGGCCAAGGATTACTACCAGGTTCTGGGGGTGGACAAGAAGGCCAGCCAGGAGGAGATCAAAAAGGCCTACCGCAAGCTGGCACTGAAATATCACCCCGACCGCAACAAGGAAGACAAAAGCGCCGAGGAGAAGTTCAAGGAGGTGGGCGAGGCCTACGCCGTTCTGAGCGATCCCAACAAGCGCAAGGAATACGACACCTTCGGCAGCCAGGGCTTCCGCCAGCGCTACAGCCAGGAAGATATCTACAAGGGCAGCGACCTCAACGACATCCTGCGCGAGATGGGCCTGGGCGGCGACTTCTTCAGCCGCATCTTCGGCGGCGGCCGCGGGGCCGCCGGTGGGCCGAGCTTCCGCACCTACACCTTCAACAGCGGCGGCCCCCGCCCGGACATGGGCGGCATGGGCTTCGACTTCGGCCAGGCCTACGGCGACGCCGGCATGGGCGGCCCCGCCCGGGGCACCGACCTGGTCTACGAGCTGCCGGTGACCCTGGAGGAGGTCTTCCACGGGGCCACCAAGATGGTCTCCTACCGCCGCGGCAGTCAGGTGGAGCGGGTCAGCGTCAAGGTGCCCCCCGGCATCGCCACCGGCAAGAAGCTGCGCCTGGCCGGCAAGGGCGAGCCGGGAGCGCCCGGGGCCCCGGCCGGCGATCTCTTCATCCGGGTGCGGGTGTTGGACCATCCCCAAATGCGCCGCGACGGCGACGACCTGGAAATCACTCGGGACGTGCCCTTCAGCCAGGCCGCCCTGGGCTCCAGCCTGGAGGTCACCACCCTGGACGGCAAGACCCTCACCGTGCGCGTGCCCAAAGGCACCCAGAACGGCGCCCGCCTGCGCCTGCGCGGCCAGGGCCTGCCCCACTTCCACGGAACCGAGCGCGGCGACCTCTACGTCAAGGTCAACGTGCCGGTGCCCGAGCGCCTGACCAAGCGCCAGAAGGAGCTCTTGGAGGAGCTGGCCCAGGAGGGGTTGTGACCCCATCCCCGGCCCGGTTCGGGTCATCCGCCCAAAGGAGCGCGCCATTTCTGCCCTGAAACCACTTCTTGGCCGCCGTTCCGCTCTCGGGTCCGGACGGGCCCTGATTCTGGCCGCGCTGCTGGGCCTGGCCCTGGCTGGCCCCGCCCTGGCCGCCCGGGACTGGCCCCGGCCCCAGGCACCCCTGGCCGACTACGCCCAGGTGGTCCCCCCTCCATACGCCGAGGCCATCAACGCCCTGGGCCGGGAGCTGTGGCAGAAGACCGGGGCCAGCCTGGTGGTGGCCACCCTGCCCGCGCTGGAGGACGAGACCATCGAGGAGGCGGCGGTGCGTCTGTTCCAGGCCTGGGGCATCGGGAAAAAGGGCGAGGACCGGGGGGTGCTGATCCTGGTGGCGGTGGCCCAGCGCCGCCTGCGCATCGAGGTGGGCTACGGCCTGGAGGGGGTGGTCACCGACGCCGCCGCCGGCCGGATCCGCGACCAGGACCTGGTGCCGCAGCTCAAACAGAACCAGTACGGCCCCGGCCTGCTGGCCGGCTCCCAGGCCCTGGCCCGGCTCATCGCCGCCGCCTCCGGGGTGGAGCTGACCGGGGTTCCCCAGGCCAAGGCCAAAAAGCGCTCCTCGGGCTGGAACCTGGGCGGGATCTTCATCGCCCTCTTGGTCTTCTGGCTGTTGCTGCGCCTGGGCGGCCGGCGGGGGGGCGGGGGCGGCCTTGGCGGCCGGGGCGGTGGCGACTTTCTCACCGGCCTGCTTTTGGGCTCCATCCTGGGCGGCCGGGGCGGCGGCGGACGCGGCGGGGGCTTTGATTCCTTTGGCGGGGGCTTTGGCGGCTTCGGCGGCGGCATGAGCGGCGGCGGCGGGGCCTCGGGCGATTTTTAGGCGAGCTTGGCGGGAGGAACCCATGCGCCTCAAACCACCCCACCGGCCCGAGGAGATCACCGGGGCCCTGGTGGAGGATCTGCGGGCCCTCCTGGGTCCGGACCTGATCGGCGTCGGGCTGTTTGGCTCGGCCGCCGGCCCGCGCTACCGCAAGGGTGTCAGCGACATCAACCTGATGTTGCTGGTCAGCGAGGCCGCCGGTCTGCGCCCCTCGACCCTGATCCCCTTCTGCCGCAAATGGGCCCCGGCCCGGGTGGCCACTCCCCTGTTGCTCACCCCGGACTACCTGGCCACCAGCCGCGACGTCTTCCCGGTGGAGCTGCTGGCCCTGGCCCACGGCCTGAAAATGCTGCAGGGGCCCAACCCCCTGGCCAACCTGACCGTGGACCCCGGCCACCTGCGCCTGCAACTGGAGCGGGAGCTCAAGGGCAAGCTCATCGCCCTGCGCACCCGGATCATGGCCGGCGGCGGCGAACCCGCCCTGACGGCGCTCACCCGCGAGGCCCTGCCCGCCTTTGGCGCCCTGTTGGCGGCGCTGTGCCATCTCCTGGCCGGAGAATACCCCCAACCGGCCCACCTGGCCCTGGAGCGCCTGGCGGAGCATGGGGTCAAGGTGCAGGCTTTCCGGGAGCTTGACCAACTACGTCATTCCCAGGCCCAGGCCCCGGAGGGGCGGCTTTTGGCCTTGTGGGAGCAAGCCCTGGCCGAGCTGGCCGCCATCTGCCATGATTTGGACCAACCCCACGCCAGCCAAGGAGCAAACGCATGAACCGTTCAGCCAAGATCGCCATCGGCATCGGCATTGCGGCCCTGATCCTGTTCCTCGTCCTGGCCAGTCCCTATAACACCCTGGTCAACCTGGACGAGACGGTGAACAAGGCCCAGGCCGACGTGGAGGTGACCCTGCAACGCCGTCTGGACCTGATCCCCAATCTGGTGGAGACGGTGCGCGGCTATGCCGCCCACGAGCGCGACACCCTGGAGGCGGTGACCAAGGCCCGCCAGCAGGTGGCCCAGGCCCCGGATCTGGATTCCAAGCTGCAGGCCAACCAGGCCCTGACCAGCGCCCTGGGGCGGCTGCTGGTGGTGGTGGAGCGCTATCCCGACCTCAAGGCCAACCAGGGCTTCCGCCAGCTCCAGGACCAACTGGAGGGCACCGAGAACCGCATCGCCGTGGCTCGCACTCGCTACAACAACGCGGTGCTGGAGTATAACCGCACCGTGCGCGGCTTCCCCACCCTGATCCTGGCCCGCCTGCTGGGCTACCAGCCCCGGCCGGTCTGGCAGGCCGCGCCCGAGGCCCAAAAGGCCCCCAAGGTGGACTTCGGCGGCGCCAAGTAGGGGAGACAGCGGGATCCAGCCGGCCGGGAACGGCCGCTGGAAGAACCAGCTCCGCGCCGGCGCGGGGCTGGTTTTGGCGCCGGGGGGTCAGGCGCTGTGCCGACGCAGCACCTCCAGGGCGGAGTGGACCTGTCTGGCCTCCAGCCGCCGGCGCAGGGCCAGGTCCTCGGTCTTGCGCTTGAGGAAATAATAAAGGTCGGTGAGACTCTCCGGGTCCAGCAGGCGCACCAGGGCGGCCACCGCCTCGCCGGTCTCGTCCAGGGCGGGTCCGGCCTCGGCCCGCGGCCCCCAGACCACCTCCTCCGGCTTGAGCCCGCATTCCCGGGCCACCAGCTCCAGCACCCGGTCCGGGGCCAGGCGCTTGCCGGTCTCGTAGCGGTTGTACTGCGCCTGGCTCAGACCCAGCGCCTCGGCGAACTCGGTCTGGGTCCGCGGACCGCGCAACGTCTTGAGCCGTTCCCCCACCCGGAGCGCAATCATTTCATGGGCCTCGCGCATCTCGCCACCCCGCTGTGCATGACCGGGCGCCCCGGAGCCTTCCGCTCCGGCGCCCGTCGCGCGTCATCCCCCCTCCCTTGGTTGAAATCATCGCCGGTTGCGTAATGACCAGCGACCCGGTCTCGGCCCCGCCCGCTGGCACCCCAGCCTACCACAGCGCCGCCACCCTGAGAACCTCGCGCAGGCTTCCCCCGCCCACCTCGGCCAGCCGGGCCAGCATTCGCTGCAGGATCATGGCCGTGAGCAGGGCGTCGCCCAGGGCGGTGTGGCGGCCCTCCTGGGGCAGTCCGAAGCGCTGGGCCAGGGCCTCCAGGCTGCAGCGGACGCGGTGGCGGGCGATGCCATAGGGATCGGAAGGCAGCACCACCGCCCGGCACATCTTGACCGTGTCCAGCACCAGGTTCTGCAAGGGGAAGCCATAGAGCCCGCGCATGGTCCGGTTGATGAAGTGCAGGTCGAAGGCCGCGTAGTGGGCCACCAGCACCCCGTCGCCCAGAAAGGCCAGGTAGTCTTGGAAGACCTGGGCCGCCGGCCGGGCCTGGGCGATCATGTCCGGGGTGATGCCGTGCACCTTCACCGCCTCGGCCGGGATGGAGCGGCCGGGGTTGATCAGCTCCTGGAAACGCTCGCCCAGCACCACCCGCCCCTGGCGCACCCGCACCGCCCCCACCGCGACCACCCGGTCGTTCAGCGGGTCCAGACCGGTGGTCTCCAGGTCGCTGACCACGTAGGTGAAAGACTCGGCCGGCGCGGCGGGGTCCAGGCCGTCCAGGGCGGCCAGGTTGGCGGCGGCCAGGGGTGGCAGGTCGCGGCCGCGCAGCCTCAGGCGCAGCAGGCGGTTGGCTAGGCGGGCCTTGAATAGGCTCAAGCGGCCGGGGCCTCCCAGACCTGGGGGGTCATGGCGTCGAAGGTCCAGTACTCGATGCGCCGCGGCTTGATGGCGACGACGGCGTAGTCTGGGTCGTCGGGCCCGCTGAAGTAGGCCGTGAGCTCGTCCCGCCAATGGGCGCGCTTGACCGCCGGGTCGGTGAGGACCGCAGCCCGGCCCTCCACCTGGACGTAGGGCCGGCCCATCTGCTCCAGGGTGCCCCCGCCGGCGGTGAGGTGCACCTCGGGATTGGCCCGCATCTGGGCCACCTTGCGCGAGCCCAGGCTGGTGACGAAGCCCAGGGTCAGGTCGGGGGCGGCCCCCACCACCACCAAGCGCACCCAGGGCAGGCCTCGCTCGGTGAGGGTGGCCAGGGCGGCGATGGCCGCCGGGTTGAACACGTCCAGGATCTTGGCCCGCAGATCGTCCATGCCGGACTCCTTTCGGCGAGGGTTGGAGGGCAGGTCCGGGCCGTCCACCGTCCGGGGCCGCCCGGCGGGGCGGAAGGACGCGATCAGGGTCCGGCGCGGGCTTCGTTTCCCCCATATTGCGGCCCCCGGCCTCCGGCCCGCAAGCCCCGCGACCGCCTGGCGGCGCAAAAAAAGACAGGCCGTCGGGATGAACCGGCGGCCTGAAAAAAAGCTTGGTCTGCCAGCGGCCGGCGGCCCCGGCAGCGGCCGGCGGCCCCGGCCCGGCGTCCGGGCCTAGAGTCCCGGCGAGCCCTTCTTGGTGGGCTTCTGAGTCTTCAGGGTGAAGGCCACCACGTGGCCGGTGCCCTTCTCCAGCAAGCCGGACAGCTCCCGCTGGCTCACCGCCATCACCAGGGCCTGGCGGCCCACGTTGCCCACGTCGGCCAAGGTGTAGTCGGGCAGGTAACCGCTGATGTTGGGCGTGCGCCAGTGCTCGATCAGCCCCATGCCGTTCCAGTACAGGCCGTAGATGGTGCCCTGGTAGAACATCCGCATCTTGTCGATCATGCCGTCGGCCCGGTCGCGGTTGCGCACCACCACCAGCTCGTGCCGGCCGTCGTTGTCCAGGTCGGCCAGCACCAGGCGGGCCGGGATGTACCACCAGGACTCCTCCCAGCCCGAGCCGGCGATGGGCTGGTAGGGCACGAACTTGCCGGTGGCGGCGTAGGCCTCGCCGCTCATCCAGATCTGCTCCTGCTCCTTGTTGTAGATGCGGATGGAATAGCTGGGCCCGATCAGGCAGAGCAGGGGGGAGCCCGACCCGTTGAGGTCGGCCAGCGCGAAGTTGAAGATGTAGGCCTTGTCGGTGAAGCCCATGTCCTTGGCGGGCACGAACTCCTTGCCGTCCCATTTCATTTGGTAGATGGGGCCGATGAAGGGGGTGTCCACCGCCGAGCGCTGGCCGAAGAGCAACATGCCGGGGCCGCTGGGGTTGGGCTGGGCCCGGTAGAACATGTTGTGCGGCCCCTGGATCATCTTCAGGCCGCCCTCCTGCCACTCCAGCACGAAGCTGGCGGCCAGCTTGTTGCGGAAACTGCTGATGAAGATCTGGGGCCGGCCCTTGCCGATGATGTCGGCGATGTCCACGAACAGGTATTCACCCGCGGGCCCGTTCTTGAATTCCTGGATCAGGGCGAAGTGCTCGCCCTTGAGCCGGTAGACCCGGACCGTGTTGAGGGTGAGCATCACCAGCTCGTTGAGCCCGTCGCCGTCGATGTCGCCCACCGCCACCGATTCGATGGGCTGGTTGATGCGCGGGCTGCGCCAGTAGCGGTCGGAGTCCACGCCGGACAGGGTGCGCAGGAACAAGGGGTTAAGGGGGCTGATGTTCTCGGGCAGCTTGTCCAGGGCGCTGGGGTCGGTCACGGTGCTGACCGCGTCCCCCTCCTTGGCCTTGTCGCCCATCAGGCGGCTGGAGCGCTCCTGGGCCTTTTTCTGGGCCTCCACCGCCTC
>JAIWNN010000125.1 GCA_020216805.1 Desulfarculus sp.
GCCGCGGCCGCCGCCGCGGCGGCGGCCGACTGCGGCAGCGGCTCCGGGGCCAGCCGCCTGGTCTCCGGCACCCTGGACGCCCACCTGGAGCTGGAGCGGGCCATCGCGGCCTTCAAAGAGACCGAGGCCGCCCTGTTCTTTCCCACCGGCTACATGGCCAACCTGGGGGCGGTGGCCGGCCTGGCCCGGGCCGGGGACTTGATCGTCAGCGATGAACTGAACCACGCCAGCCTGATCGACGCCTGCCGGCTCTCTCGGGCCCGGGTGGAGGTCTATCCCCACCGCGACGCGGAGAGAGCCGAGATGCTCTTGGCCCAGGCCCCTGCCGGCGGATTGAAGCTGCTGGTGACTGACGGGGTCTTCTCCATGGACGGCGACCTGGCCCCCCTGCCGGAGTTGCTGACCGCCGCCCGCCGTCACGGGGCGCTTCTGGTGGTGGACGACGCCCACGCCACCGGGGTCTGGGGCTCGACCGGCCGGGGCACGGCCGAGCATTTCGGCCTGGCGCCTTGCCCGGAGCTGGTGATGGTGGGCACCTTCAGCAAGGCCCTGGGCGGGCTGGGCGGGTTCGTGGCTGGCGATGGCGTGGTCATCGCCAGCCTGGTCAACCAGGCCCGCTCGCTGCTCTACACCACCGCCCCGCCCCCAGCCCAGTTGGGCGCGGCCTTGGCCGGCCTGGAGGTGATCCAGGACGAACCCTGGCGGCGGGAGCGGCTGCGCCGGCTCTGCGCCGGTTTCCGCGCCCGCCTGGCCGGGATGGGCTTCACCCTGCTCTCGGAGGCGGGGCCCATCGTTCCGCTGTTGGTGGGCGAGGCCCGCCAGTCCCTGGCCATGGCCGAGGCCCTGTTGCGCCTGGGCGTCCTGGCCCCGGCCATGCGCCCGCCCACGGTGCCCGAGGGCACCAGCCGCATCCGCCTGACCGTGACCGCCGCCCACGGCGAACCAGAACTGGAGCTGGCCGCCGCCGCGCTCAAGGCCGCGGCCGAGGAGATTGGACTATGAACCAGGCCAACGGCGTCTTCATCACCGGCACCGACACCGAGGTCGGCAAGACCGTGGTCAGCGCCGCCCTGTTGATGGCCCTGCGTCAGCAGGGGGTGGACGCGGGCTACCTCAAGCCGGTGGCCACCGGCGGCATGGAGGAGGACGGCCGCCTGGTCAGTCCGGACCTGATCTTCGTGCGCGAGGTGGCCGGCCTGACCGACCCGCCGGAATGCGCCAACCCCCTCTGCCTGCGCCACCCCTTGGCCCCCCTGGTGGCGGCCCGCCTGGAGGGGGTCCACATCTCGGTGGCCAAGGTGCGCGCCCTGCTGCGCTCCACCATGAAGCGCCACCAATTCACCATCGTGGAGGGAGTGGGCGGAGTGATGGTGCCGCTGACCAGCCGGCTGATCCTGCTGGACCTGATGGTGGACCTGGACCTGCCGGTGTTGGTGGTGGCCCGCCCCGGCCTGGGCACCATCAACCACACCCTGCTGACCATCGGGGCGGCGCGCGACCGGGGCCTGAAGGTGGTGGGCTTCGTCTTCTGCGGCCCCGACCCCGCGCTGCCCCCCGACCCGGCCATCCCCTACAACAGCGAGTTGATAACCGATTTCTCCGGCGCGCCCTTTCTAGGCAGCCTGCCCTGGCTGGACCGGAGCGCCGATGGCCTGGTCGATGGCGCCCAGCTATTGGCGGCCACCGCGGCCCTAAACCTGGATCCGGTGCTGGAGCTGGCGCGGCCGCGCTAGCTGGCGGACCAAGGGCGGGATCAGCGACGCCAGAACTCCGGCACCAGCAGGATCAGAACGGTGTAGATCTCCAGCCGACCCACGATCATGGCCAAGGCCAGCACCCATTTGGCCAGCTCGCCCAAGCCGGCGTAGTTGCCGGCCGGACCCACCTCCGCCAGGCCGGGCCCGATGTTGCCCAGGCAGGCGATGGAAGCGGAGAAGGCGGTGGCCAGATCCGAACCCAGGGCCGCCAAGATCAGGCCCACCACCACGAAGCAGGCCAGGTAGAGCCCCAGAAAGGACCAGACCGAGGCCACCACCTGGCGGTCGATCCCCTGGCCGTTGAGGCGCATGGGCGCCACCAGGCGAGGATGGACCAGGCGCAGGAACTCGTAGTATGACTGTTTGAAGACCACCATCACCCGCATCACCTTGGGTCCACCGCCCGTGGATCCCGCCGATCCGCCCACGAACATCAGCACCAGCAACACCGCGATGGGCAGCGGGGTCCAGAGCGCATAGTCGGCGGTGGCGAAGCCGGTGGTGGTGAGGATGGTGGCCACCTGGAACACCGCCAGCCGTAGGCTGTCGTGAACCTTCTGGCCCTGGGCCAGCCCCAGGGCCAGGGCCACCACCAGGCTGGCCAGCCCGGCCAGGATCAAGTAGAAGCGGCACTCCTCGTCCTTTAGCCACGCCTTCCAGCGCCCCCTGAGCAACCGGTAGTGCAGCGAGAAATTGATCCCGGCCAGGAACATGAAAACGCTGACCACCCACTCGATGTAGGCGCTCTCAAAGGCGGCGATGCTGGCGTTCTTGGTGCTGAAGCCGCCGGTGGCCAGGGTGGCGAAGGAATGGCAGACGGCGTCGAACCAGTCCATGCCCCCCAGCATCAGCAAGAGCGTTTCCAGACCGGTGAGCAGGGCGTAGACCTTCCAGAGCGCGCCAGCGGTGTCGGCGATGCGCGGTTGCAGGCGGTCCGGGGTGGGGCTGGGCACCTCGGCCTTATACAGCTGCATGCCGCCCACCCCCACGAAGGGCAGGATGGCCAGGCTGAGCACGATGAAGCCCATCCCCCCCAGCCAGTGGGTCAAGGCCCGCCAGAAAAGCACCGAACGACTGGCCTTTTCCACGTTGGTCAGCACGCTGGCCCCGGTGGTGGTGAACCCGCTGCTGGCCTCGAAGAAGGCGTCGGTGTAGCTTGCGAAATCGCCGGAAAGGTACAGCGGCAATCCGCCCAGGAAGGCGGCCGCCAACCAGCTCAGGGCCACCACCGCCATGCCCTGGCGATGGTTCATCTCCCGGACCTGATTGTCGCGCAGGGAGAACCACAACCCGGCCCCCAGCACCATGCTGGCCAGGGCCCCGGTCAGGAAAGCGGTCCAGTTGGGCTCCCGGTACCAAAGCCCCACCGCCATGGGCAACAGCATGCACAGCCCCAGCCCCAGGCAAAACATGCCCACCAGGGCCATGACATGCGCCAGTCCCATGGTCGCGCCTAAAAGTATTCCAGGCTGACGGTCAAGAGCTTCTCCACCTTGGCCAGCACCGACCGCAGCAGGAAGATGACCAGGCGATCCCCGGGGTTCACCACCGTGGCGCCGTTGGGGATGTCCACCACCCCGCCCCGATCCAGGGCCGCCACCAGGGCCCCGGCCGGGAGCCGGACCTCGGCCAGGGGCCGGCCCACCAAGGCCGAGGTGGCCTGGGCCTCCACCTCGATCACCTCCGCCCCCTCGTCGCGCAGCGCGGCCACGTTGAGCACCTTGCCCCGGCGCAGGTAGCGCAGGATGGCCCCCACCGCCGCGAAACGCGGGCTGACCACCAGGTCCAGGCCCAGGGTGGAGACCAGGGGCACGTAGCCCAGGTGGGCCACCCGGGAGATGGTGCGTTTGGCTCCCATCTTCTTGCCCAACAGCGCGATGAGGACGTTGTCCTCCTCGTCGTCGGTCACCGCCGCGAAAACGTCGGCCGCCCCGATGTTTTCCTCCTCCAACAAGCTCAAATCAGTGCCGTCGCCGTGCAGCACCAGCACCCCGCGCAAACGGTCCACCAACTGGTGGCAGCGCTCCTCGTTGCGCTCGATGATGCGCACCTTGACCCCGCGCGCGGCCGCTTCCTGGGCCACCAGGCGCCCGATGGCCCCGCCGCCCACCACCACCAGGCTGCGCACCGGATCCGCGTGCAGGCCAAAGGCCCGCACCACCGGCTCGATCTCCTCCTTGCGCACCACCACGTAGGCCAGGTCGTCGTAGTGGATGGCGTCCGCGCCCCGGGGAATGACCACCCGCCCCGCGCGCTCGATGGCCGCCACCAGGAAGACCGGGCCCCCGGCCGTGCGCAGTTCCATCAGCTTGCGCCCCACCAGGGGACTGGTGGCCGGCACCCTGAGGCTCAGCAGCTTGACCCGCCCCTCGGCGAAGTCGGCCACCGAGGAGGCGGCCGGCACGCTGATGAATTGCAGGATCTGGTTGGCCACCTCCCGCTCGGGGTTGATGACCGCGTCCAGGTCCAGGGCCTTGCTGCCCTCCCGCTCCAGAAATTCCAAATAATCCTGGCTGCGCACCCGGGCCACCCGGGTGGCGTTGCGGGCCAGGAGCTTGGCGAAACGGCAGGCGGTGAGGTTCACCTCGTCGCTGTCGGTGACCGCCACCACCAGGTCGGCCTGGGCCACTCCGGCCTCCACCAGCATCTTGGGACTGGCCCCGGGGCCCAGGAGGGTGTTGACGTCCATGCGCTCGTTGACCTTGCGCAATTGCTCGGGGTCGCGGTCCAGCACCACCACCCGGTGGCCCTCGCGCGAGAGCCGCAGCGCGGTGTGGAAGCCGACCTCGCCGGCGCCGATGATGAGCACGTGCATGGACAACCCCAGGTTTTCGCGGCAGGCGGGATGACAGGCATCAATCCCTGGGATCGGAAGCTACCATGGCCTCGGCCGGGCGGTCAATCGCCGGCCGGCCCGGAGGGGAGGATCGGCGGCCGGTCAGGGTTTGGGCCAGGAATTCCAGGATGCGGTGGGTGAAGATCGGGGTGTCGAAGCCCGCGGCGTGGGCGGCCAGAGCGGCGGGGTCAAACTCCACCGCGCCCGATTCCAACTCCGCCAGGGCGGCCAGCAGGGAGGACTCGTCCTGGCGCGCAAAAAAAATCCCGGTCGCGGGCCGGCCCTGGGGATCGTCCCGACCGACCACGGTCTCCAGGGCTCCACCCTTGGCATAGGCCACCACCGGTCGGCCGGCGGCCATTGATTCCAGGGGGGTGATGCCGAAGTCCTCCTCGCCGGGAAAGAGCAGGGCCCGGGCCCGGGCGTAGAGGCCGGGCAGGGCCTCGTCCGGCTGCCAGCCCAGGAACTCCACCGTGGGGCCAGCCAGGGTCTTCAATCGCTCCCACTCCGGTCCGGTGCCCACGACCTTGAGCCTGCGCCCCGATCGCGCGCAGGCGCTCACCGCCAGGTCCACCCGCTTGTAGGGCGCCAGCGCGCTGACCACCAGGTAATAATCCTGGACCTCCGCCGCCGGGACCGGGGCGAAGCGCCCCGCCTGAACCGGGGGATGGATCACCGTGGCCGGGCGCTGGTAGTGGCGGGCGATGCGCTTGGCCACGTGGGCGGAGTTGGCCAGGTAGTGGTCCACCCGGCCGGAGGTCTTCACGTCCCAGGACTGGAGATAGCCTCGGAAAAGCGGCATCACGTAGCGGGCCACGCCCCCCCGGCCGGGGCCGAAGTACTGGTCGTAGAGGTCCCAGACGTAGCGCATGGGGGTGTGCAGGTAGCTGACGTGCAGGGCCCCGGCCGGAGGGCGCACCCCCTTGGCCACGCAGTGGCTGGTGGAGAGCACCAGGTCGCAGGGCGGCAGCCGCAGGGACTCGGCCGCCAAGGGAAACAGCGGCAGGTAGTGGCGATAGCGCTTTTCCACCAGGGGCAGGCGCTGCAGGAAGCTGGTGTGGAGGGGGCGGTCCTCGATGACCCGGCTCACGCTGCCCGGCAGGTGCAAAAGGGTGTAGAGCGGGGCCTCGGGGAAGGCAGCGCAGAGGGCCTCCAGGACCTTCTCGCCCCCGCGCATGCCGGTCAGCCAGTCGTGGACCAGCACCACCCGCGCCCCCCTGAGGGCCTCTGGCAGCTTCACCCGGTTCACGGCCAGGGACCGTCCAGCACCCGGCGATAGGTCTGGAGGGTGGATCGGGCCGCCTCGGCCCAGGAGAAACGCGCGGCCTGGGCCGGTCCGGCCTGGGCCAGGGCCTCCCGCCGGGCGGGATCGTGCAAGAGGCCCTCCAGGGCCTGGGCCAGGGCCTCGGGCTCGGGCGGGCAAAGCACCCCGGCCCGGCCCACCACCTCGGGCAGGGAGGCGCGGTCGCTGGCGATCACGGGCGCGCCGCAGGCCAGGGCCTCCAGGGCCGGCAGGCCGAAGCCCTCGTAGAGCGAGGGGATGACCACCACCGTGGCCAGGGCGTAGGCCGCGGCCAGACCGGCGTCGTCCAGATGGGGAATCAGACGCAGCATCGGCCCGGGCTCAAGCCCGCCCAGTTCGCCGGGCTGGACGCCCACCAGGACCAGGGGCGGCAGCGAGGCCCCCATCCGCGCCTGGAGGAGATGGTGGGCCTGGACCAGGGCGGTCAGGTTCTTGTGGGGCTTGGGGTTGCCCACCCCCAGGATGAAGCCTTCGGGCAGGCCCAGGCCCGCGGCCGCCGCGGCCCGCTGGTCCGGCTCCAGGGGCCGGAAGGCCGGGCCGGCGGCGTTGGGGGTCACCACCACCCGCCGGGGCTCCACCCCCAACAGTTCCACGAGGTCGCGCTTGGAGTGCTGGCTGACGGTGAAGACGGCGGCCGCCTTGCGCGCCGCCGGCCCCGCCACCCACCGATAGAAGAGGCGGTGCTTAAGTCCATGATGCTCGGGGAAGCGTAGGTGGATCAGGTCGTGGATGGTGACCAGGATCCGGCCGCCGAAGCGCACCGGCGGGGCGTAGAAGGTGCAGTGGTACATCTGGGCCTGGAACTGGCCCAGCACCTTGGGCAGCAGAAGCTGGGACAGCAGGCCGTAGGGCGCGAAGTTGCAGACCATGGCCAGGACCCGGGGATCGCTGGGCAATAGGCTGGCGGCCTGGCGGTCGCGCACCAACACCCCAAAGCCCAGCTCCTCGCCGCCCTGGTCCAGCATGGCCCGCAAAAGCTCCAGGCCGTAGCGGGCCATGCCGTGCATGCGGGGCTCCAGGGTGCGCAGGTCGTAGATGATTCTCACCGCTTGACGTGCTCCTCGTGGGCCGCGCGATACACGGCCAGGGTTTGGCGGGCGGTCCGCTCCCAACTAAAGAGCCGCGCCCGCTCCTGACCGGCCCGGGATAGCTTCTGGTGCAGGTCGTCGTCGCTGAAGACCCGCCACATGGCCTCGGCGATGGCCCCTTCGTCCAAGGGGTCCACCAGCAGGCCGGCCGAACCGACGATCTCCGGCAGCGAACTGATGTTACTGGTGATCAGGGGGGTGGCGCAACTCATGGCCTCCAGGGCGGGCAGGCCGAAGCCCTCGTAGAGCGAGGGGAATACGAAGGCCCGGGCCGCGCCCATGAGCAGCGGCAGGTCCTCCTGGGGCAGGAAGCCGGTGAAGATGATGTCGTCGGCCAGGTTGAGGCCGTCAAGCTGGCGGAAGAGCGGGCCGGTGAGCCAGCCCTTTTGGCCGCTTAGGACCAGCTGCGCCCGTCCCTTGAGCCGGGGGCGCAGGCTCAAGTACGCCTTGATCAGGCGCACCAGGTTCTTGCGCGGCTCGATGTTGCCCACATGGAAAAAAAACGGCTTGTGGATGCCATAACGCCGGCGCACCCGCTCCAGCAAAGCCTGGTCCTCCACCGGCCTGAATTCCGGCGCGGCCGCCTCGTGCACCACCGCCACCCGCCGGGGATCCACCCCCAGCACCTCCACCAGGTCGCGCTTGGTGTGGTGGCTGACGCTGATGATCCGGGCGGCCTTCTTCACCACCCGGCTGATGAGCCACTGCATGTAGAGCGCGTATTTGCGCGGAATGGTCTCGGGCTGGAGGAAGGCCACCAGGTCATGGATGGTGACCACCCCGGCCTGGCCCCGGCCCAGCAGGGGCAGCATCGCCGCCGGACCGTGCATCACCTGGACTCCCGCCCGGCGCAGGCAATTCGGCAGCCAGAGATGCTCCCAGAGGTCGCCCAGGGGGTGGTTCTCGTGGGAGAGCCGGGTGGCCAGGACCGGGCCGGGATGGGCGGGATCGGCCAACAGCGCCAGGTTGGGCGGACGGCCCACCAGGAGCAGCTCGTGCTCGGGCCCCACCCGGCGCAACCCGCGCACCAGGTTCAGCACGTAGTTGCCGATGCCCGAACGCACCGGGGTCACGGTGCGCACGTCGATGGCGATCCTCATGCCGCCCCCGCGCCGCCAGCCGCCAGGCGTCCGGCCAGGAGGTCGGATAGCATCCGGGCGGTGGCCAGGGCCCAGGCCGCCCAGGAGAAGCGCTCTCGCGCCCGCATCAGCCCCCGGGCGGCCAGCTCCGCCCGGCGGAGGGGATCGGCCAGGGCCAGGAGCCGTTGGGCCAGGGCCGGGGCGTCGCCGGCCGGGAAGATCAGGCCGCCGTCGCCCACCACCTCGGGGATGGCCCCGCTGTCGCTGCCCACCACCGCCACTCCGCAGGCCATGGCCTCCACCAAGACGCGGCCGAACTGCTCCTGCTCGAAGCCGGCCTGGCGCGAGGGCAGCACCAGCACGTCCATGCGCCGGTAAACCTCCGGCATCCGGGCGTGGTCCACCAGGGGGGCCAGCTCGGCCGGGACCTCGGGGTGGCGCTGGATCCAATCCTGGACCCGGGCCTCCAGGGGGCCACCGCCCACCAGCAGGAGACGATGGGGAACGGCCAGGTCGGCGCTGGCCGCGAGCAAGGTCTCCAGGCCCTTTTCCGGGCTGAAGCGCCCCACGAAGCCGATGGTGTAGGGGCGGGGGACGGGCGGGTGCTCCGGAGGGGCGAACTGGTGGGTGTCCACCCCCCAGGAGAGCCGGGCCAGGGGGCCACGATAGCCGCGCTGGCGCAACACCGTCGCCGCCTCCCGGTTGCGGGCCACGATCAGGTCCGTCTCGGCGAAGATCCGGCGCTCCAGCCAGGTGTCGGCCCGGTAGAGCCAGGTCCAGGGCTGGGGGTGCCAGGCCGGGCTGAAGCAGAGATTGCGCCAGGAGTGGCAGACGAAGCGCGCCCGCGGGGCCAGCAGCCTGGTCAGGGCCAGGGCCTGGCCGGTGGGCCAGAAATTCTCGTCGGACAGGGCCAGAACCACGTCGGGCCCAGGTCCTAGGGCCTCGCGCCAACCGCCCAGGAACAGGCAGCGGTTGGGCGGTTTGCCCACCACCGGCGCGCGCACCAGCCGGTAGGAGCCGGACCAGGCGGCCGGGGCGCGCAGGTTGCGGTAGTTCTCGCGCCAGGCGCGGGGGGCCAGGACGGTGACGATCAGCCCGGCGGCGGCCAGGGCCTCGGCCTTGGACAGCTCGCCCCGGCGCACGGCGTTGGGGTCCACCACCAGGACCCG
Source organism: Desulfarculus sp. (assembly GCA_020216805.1). GTDB lineage: Bacteria > Desulfobacterota > Desulfarculia > Desulfarculales > Desulfarculaceae > JACRDC01. The sequence goes on from JAIWNN010000125.1 coordinate 9,233, forward strand.
CATCAGGCCTCTTCCGAGGGCGGCTCCGGGGAGGCTTCCACAGGCGGCCTGGACCGGTGGCGCAACAGCGCCCACACCCGGCCCAACTCGTCCCATTGCACCGCCCGAGAGGCCAGGGCCGCCCCGGCGTAGACCACCATCGCCAGGGGAATCACCAGGCCCAAGCCCCAGCCCGGCTCCAGGACCAGGAACAGGGCCATCACCGCGGCGGCGATCAGCGGCCGCCAGGCGGCGGTGAAGGGCCACTCCAGGCCGGCCACCCGGCGCAGGAAAAAGGCGTTGAGCAGCAGCAGGACCGCCTCGGTGGCCAGGGTGGCGGCCGCCGCCCCCAGATAGCCGAAGCGCGGGATCCACCACCAGTTCAACCCCAGGTTGACCAGAAGGGCCAGACCGGTGGTGGCCGCGCCCAGGCCCTGGCGGCCCAGGGCGGCCAAGGTGGTCAGTTGCAGGTAGTTCACGAAGACCAACGCCACGCTGGGGGCCAGCCAGAGGAAAGCCGCCGCCGCCGGCACGTAGACCGGGCCGAAGACCGCCATCACCACCGCCTGGCGTTCTAGGAGGAGGCCCGTCGCCGCCGGCAGGCCCACCAGCAGCAGCAGGCGCAGGCCCTGGCGGTGGAGCCGGGCCAGTTCCTCGGGCTGGCGCTGGTGCAGGTCGGCCATCACCGGCAACAACGAGGCCGCCACCAGGCCGGCCAGGATGCCCAAGGCGTCGGTGATCCGCACCGCGGCGGTGTACCAACCCACCTCGGCGAAGGTGCGCCCCAGG
>JAIWNN010000126.1 GCA_020216805.1 Desulfarculus sp.
GCGCTGAGCATCACCACGTCCACCCGGGAGTAGATCAGGATGAAAACGCCAGTGAGCGCCAGGGGCAGCGCGCCCTTGACCAGCCGGCCCAGGAACTCCGGGGAGAGGCTCACCCGCCAAGGGGCCAGACGCCGGGCCAGGCCCAGGTTGGCCGCCGCCGCCAGGGCGTTGGCCCCGGCCAGCCCCAGCACCAGCCCGTAAAGCCCGTGCCCGGTCCACATCAGCCAGCCGGCCAGGAACAGGGCCACCAGCCGGGTGGCGGACTTGACCCCGGCCTCCAGGTCCATCCGCTCCCGGGCGACCAGGCCGGCCGCGCCCAGCTCCGACAGACCCCACAAGACCTGCACGCCGGCCACGGCCAGGATCAGGCTGGTCTGCTCGGCCCCGGCCAATCCCAGCCCCCAGGCCAGGCCGCCCAGGATCACCCCGGCCAGGACCAGCTTGATGACCAGCAGGCTGCCCAGCCAACGCCCCAGTTCCTGGGGTTGGCGGGCCACCTCGCGCACCATCAGGGTGTTGAGTCCCAGATCCATGCCCACCAGGGCCAGGCCGGCCAGGCTGACGGCGTAGTTGAAGCGGCCGTAGTCGGCCGAGCCCAGGGCACGGGCGGCGGCGATGAACAGGACCAGGAAGGCCAGGCGGGAGAGCACCTCGCCGGTGGTCTTGAAGGCGAGATTGCGCCCGGCCCGGATCAAGGTGTGCACCGTCCGCCTCCCGGCCTAGTCCCCGCCCGGGACCGGCGGGCGGTTGAGCACCTGGCGCACCAGGTAGGTGGGCTTGGCCTGGGTCTCGTAGTAGGTGCGCACCTGGAGCTCGCCCAACAGGCCCAGGGTGATCAGTTGGACGCCGACGAACATCAGGAAGACCGCCAAAAGCAGGCCCGGTTTGTTGCCCAGCGGCACCCCCAGGAACAGGCGCTGGAAGGCGTAGCAGCAGGCCAGCAAAAAGCCCAGCCCACCGGTGATCAGACCCCAGAGGCCGAAAATCTGGATGGGGCGGGTGGAGTAGGTGAGCAGGAACTTGACCGTGATCAGGTCCAGCACCACCCGCACCGTGCGGCCCAGGCCGTACTTGCTCTTGCCCGCCACCCGGGGGCGGTGGTTGACCGCCACCTCGGCGATGCGCGCGCCCACGCCCGAGGCGATGGCCGGGATGAAGCGGTGCATCTCGCCGTAGAGCCGGATGTTCTCCACCACCTCGCGGCGGAACGCCTTCAGGGTGCAGCCATAGTCGTGCAGGTGGACCTTGGTGATGCGGCTGATCAGGCGGTTGGCCAGTTGCGAGGGCAGCTTGCGGGTGATGAAGGCGTCCTGGCGGTCGAAACGCCAGCCGGCGGCGATGTCGTAGCCTTCATTGAGCTTGGCCAACAGCTTGGGGATGTCGCGGGGGTCGTTCTGCAGGTCCCCGTCCATGGTCACCACGATGTGGCCCCGGGCGTAGTCGAAACCGGCGCTCATGGCCGCGGTCTGGCCGAAGTTGCGCCGAAAGCGCACCACCACCGCCCGGGGATCGGCCTTGGCGATGGCCTCCAACAGGGCGAAGCTTTGATCGGCCGAGCCGTCGTCCACGTAGACGATCTCGTAGTCCAGGCCCAGGTCGGCCACCGCCTCGGTGACCTCCCGATGCAGGGCCGCGATGTTCTCGGCCTCGTTGTAGATGGGTATCACCACCGATAGGTCCACGACCCTACCTCGCAGGCGCCGCCTGGGCGCGGTTGCGCAACCACAAAACCAGGGCCGCCGGCGGCCCCAGCAACAGGACCTCCAGGCCCATGGCCCGAAGATTATGCCACACAATGTCCCAACCCAGGGGCCGACGTCGGATGTCCAGCAACGGGGCCCAGCCGGCGATGACATAATCCCCCGACAAGGGCCACCACAGGGGCACTCCATAGGGATAGCTGGTGTCCTGACCAATGGCGTCCAAAAGGACGTGGGCCATCACCAGGACCAAGCCCAACACTCCCCAGCGCCAGGCGTCGCCCCGCCACCGGCCATAGAGCGCGGCCAGGATCCCCACCAGGATCGCCGCGCCCAGGGAGTGGCTGACGCCGTGGTGATAGGCGTCGGGGCGGTCGGCGAAGAGGATGCCGGGCAGGAAATCCAGGTCCGGCAGTTGGGACAGGGCCGCGAAGAGGACCAGGTCGGCCCAGGGGCCCAACAACGGCCGCCGCCAGGCCACCAAGGGGCCCAGGGCCAGTCCGGCCAGGGCATGGCCCAGCGGGGTGGCCATGGCCTAGCCCGCCCCCACCTGACGCAGGGCGCGCAGGAAGACCTCCTCGTACCGCCGGCCGCCGGCCTCCCAGGAGAACTCCCGCTCCACCCGCTGGCGCGCCGCCTCGCCCTTGGCCTGGCGCGCGGCCGGGTCGGCCAACAGGCTCAGGATGGCCGTGGCCAGGCCGGCCGGATCCGGGGTGGGGGCGAAGGCCCCGGTGTCGCCCAGGAAGCGGCGGTTGTTGGCGTTGTCGAAACAGGCCACCGGCAGGCCGCCGCCCATGTAGTTGATGATCTTGCCGCTGGCCTCGCCCGCCGCCTCCACCTTGGGGTCCACCGCCACGTCGCCGATGCGCAGGTAGTCGGGCAGTTCGAAGTAGTCCACCTGGCCCACGAAAAGCACCTGGTCGGCCACCCCCAGCTCCCGCACCAGCCTTTGCGACTGCTCCACCGGATAACCCACCACCAGAAAGAAGGCCTCGGGGGCCTCCTTGAGCACCAGAGGAATGGCCTGGAAGAAGTTGTCCACGCCTTTGCTGGAAAGCAGCGCTCCGGTGTAGAGCACCACCGGCCGCTCCGGGTCGATGCCCAGTTCGGCCTTGAGGTCCCGGCTCCGGTCGCCCTCGAAGAAATTCATGTGCACCCCGTCGATGATGGTGCAGACCCGATCGGCCGGCAGGCCCATCTCCCGCACCAGGAACTGGCTGACCGCGATGTTGGAGCCCACCAGTTGGTGGGAGTGGCGGTTGATGAACCGCTCCACCAAGCGGAAGGCCGGTCGCGCCAGGGGCAGGCGGTCCAGCCAGCCGTAGGAGTCCAACTCGCCGGTGAGACTGCCCTGCACGTCGAAGACCACCGGGGCCTTGGACCCGGCCAGCAGCCGGGCGGCGAGACCGATGGCCGCGCCCTCGTGCAGATGGCCGTGGATCACGTCGGGCCGGAAGCTCCTGATGGCGGCGACGCTTTTGCGCAACAAGAGCCAGTCCAGATAGAACTTGCCCAGGGCCGGGCCGGCCTCCAGCTTGTCGTACCAGGCCACGGCCTTGGTGCGCAGGCTGGGCACGCCATCGATATCGCGGCCCAGGTGGTAGGTGACCAGCAAGAGCTCGTGGCCCCGGCGCTGAAGGGCCTGGACCTCGCCCAGGATGCGCATGTGGCAGCCGCGGTCGGCGAAAAAGGGCGTGGGCGCGATGCCGAGTATCTTCATGCTAAAAACCTTATGCCAACGGCCTGACGCGGGCGACCCCGCGGAGGGAAGCCGATCTAGTCCCCACGGCGATCACGCGCGCGCCTGGGAAGGCTAACTATAGACTCCACAAACAGGTTTTTCAATTGCTCCCGGGGCAGGCCCAGCAGGGTGGGCCGCCGGGGGCGGTCACAGGACTCGCAGACCGGATAGCGCTCCAGGACGTGGGCGGTCTGGGCGCGGCGCAGCCGCCGGGCGGCCTGGGCCCGCCAGATTTCCATCAGCTGGGCCTGGTCGGCCCGACCCAGGGTCATGTCACCGAAAAAGTCCTGGGGACAGGGGGTGACCCGGCCGTCGCTGAGCACCGCCAGTCCGTACCAGGGAAAGGTGCAGGCGTGTGGCCGGCCCGGAAGCGGCCGCCGGGGGGTGGCCCCCCACTCCTCCACCGAGCCGCCCCAGTTGTGGGGCCGGCGATGCACCACCCGCTCCAGGCCGGCGGCCTGGAGTTCGGCCAGACGTCGCCTTTCCGCCGGACCCCAGTGCTGGTCGCCCATCAGCAGGAGCGCCAGGGCGGGGCCGCCCCCACCGGCGGCGGCCCGGGCGGCCAGCAGCCGGCGCACTCCCTCCAGGGTGGCCGCCAGGTCCGCACCCTTGCGCGCGGCGGCATAGGCCACCGGGTCCAGGGTGTCGATGGACAGGGTCACGATGTCGGGTCCGGCCGCCACCAGGGCCTCGGCCCGGGCCTGGCTGAGCAGGGTGGCGTTGGTGTGCAGGCGCACCAGGCGCGCTCCGCATTCGCGAAAACGTTTGATCCAGCGGGCGAAATCCGGGTGCAAAAGCGGTTCGCCGCGATGGAAGAGGTTCACCTCGCAGCGCATTTCCCCCACTTGGCCGGCCAGGCGCTCCAGCAGCGCCTCGGACATGTCCCGGCGCTGGTGATCGGCCAGCATGCGTTGGGGACAGGCGGCGCAGCGCAGGTTGCAGCGGCTGGTGAGGTCCACCCAGAGGCGGAAGGGCGGGGCGGCGGGGTTCTCGCTGCGGCTTAGGAAACCCCAGAGCTGACGGGCCAGGCGGCGGGCGTCGCTCATGCGCCTCGGTCCAGGGGCCGGATGGCCCGGGCCGGGGCCCCGGCCGCCAGGTGGGCCGCCGGCACCTCGCCCAATAGCACGCTGCCCGCCCCCAGCACCGCGTGGTCGCCCACCTGGGCCCCGTCGGCCACCACGCAGTGGGCCGCGATCCAGACGTTCTGGCCGATGCGGGTCGGACCCCGGCTGTGGGTGCCGCTCTGCTGCGCCAGGGGCACCGCCGAGTCCGGCTCGTACTCGCCCCCGCTGAGCAGGTAGGCGTAGGCCGCGATGAAGGTCCCCTGGCCGATGGTCAGAAGATTGCTGGAGAAAAGCTCGCAGTTGTGGCTGACGTTGACCCCGGCGGCCAGCTCGATGTCCCCACCTTTGGTGTAGACGATGGCATTGCGGCCGATGAAGACCCCGTCGCCCAGAAAGAGCCCCCGGTTGCCCTCGCCCTTGGCGTCCAACAGGGCGTGGTCGTCCACCACCACCCCCCGGCCCAGGAAGATCTTGCGGGGATGGCGCAGGCTCACCCCCCGGCCGAAGAGGCACCCTTCCCCGCATCCACCCAGGAGCAAAGGATAAAGCAGCTTGCGCAAAAACAAGCCCAGAGCTCCTGGCACCCACTGGCTAAAAAGCATCACCAGCTCGTAGAGCAGCAAAAAACCCAGGGAGCGGCTGCCGATGATCAAGTCCTGGTAGGCCCGGAGCCCGCCGCCGGTCTTGAGCGACTTGCCCACCTTGTAGCCCGCGCCCTGGTTCATGCCGCCTCCGCCCTTGCCGCTGGCAACCGTCCGCGCCGCCCTCGGCCGCGCGGACGGGCACCGGTCATTATATACCGTCGGGAGGGGTTGGGGGACCGGGAAAGGCCGCCCCACGCGCGGTGGTTCAGCCACCCACGCCCTGGAGCCTAGGCTTCCAGGAAGCGGCGGTGCCAGAGGGCCGCGTTGATCAAGGCCCAGAGCACGTGGTTGTGGTTATGGGTCCCGGCCAGATGCTGGTCCATCAGCCGGCGCACCTGGGCCGGCTCCAGGAAGTCGCGCACCAGGGGGCTGGCCGGCAGCAGGTCCTCCATCAGGGGCCGGAGCTGGCCGCGCAAGAGGTTCTTGACCGGCAGGGAGTAGCCCTGCTTGCCCCGGTCCACCACCTGGTCCGGCACCAGGCCCCGGATGGCCTGGCGCAGGATGTACTTGGTGGTGAATCCCTTGAGCTTGAACCAGCCCGGCAGCTTCCCGGTGAACTCCACCAATTCGTGGTCCAGGAAGGGCACCCGAACCTCCAGGCTGGTGGACATGCTCATCTTGTCCACCTTCATCAGCACGCTGTCGGCCATCACCAACTTCAAGTCGGCGTAGATCTGGCGGTCCAGGCTCTGATGGCTGTTGCAGTGGCGCAGAATCTCGCGCACCGGGGCGAAGGCGTCGATGCGGATCTCGGAGCGCACCTGGCGGTTGAACAGGGCCTCGGCCTGGCCGGGCAATAGGAAGTACTGCCAGCGCAGGTGCAGGCCCTCGGCTGGCAGGTTCAACCCCTCGGCGTAGCGCTTGAAGATGTTGATGAGGCCCTTTTTCTGGGGCTGGTCGGGCAGGCGGGCGGCCAGGGCCCCGGCCAGGGGGGCGACCCCGGGTATCTTCTCCACCCAGGCCGCGGCCTTGGCGGCCTTGAAGCGGTCGTAGCCGCAAAAGACCTCGTCCCCGCCCTCGCCGGAGAGCACCACGATCACCTTCTCGCGGGCCTTGCGGCAAATCAACATCAGGGGAATGGCCGACAGGTCGGTCATGGGCTCGTCCAGGTGGTAGACCGCCGCCTCCAGGTCGTCCATGCTCAGACCATCGATCATCAGCACCTCGTGGTCGGTGCGATAATGGGCCGCCATGGCGTTGGCGTATTCCAGCTCCGAGAAGCTCTTGTCGGGATAGGCGATGGCGAAGGTGTGCAGGGGGTCCACCCCCAGCTCGCGCATCTCGGCGGTGACGGTGGTGCTGTCCAGGCCGCCGGAGAGAAAGACCCCCAGGGGCACGTCGCTCATCAGACGGCGCTTGACCGCCAGCTTGATCAGCCGGCGCAGCTCCTCCACCGCCTCCTCCGGGCGGGAAAAGGCGGGCGCGAACTTCAGATCCCAGTAGCGCCGCTCATCCAACTGGCCGGTCTGCAGGTCGAAAATCGCGTAGTGGCCCTGGCGGAGCTTGTTGACGCCGGCGAAGAGGGTGCGGGGGGCGGGGGTGAACTCCCAGCCCAGGTATTCGTAGAGGGCCTGGGGGTCCACCCGGCGCTGGAATCCGGGCCAATCCAGGATGGCCTTGATCTCGTTGGCGAAAACCAGGGTCCGTCCGTCGTGGTGGTAGTAGAGCGGCTTGATGCCCAGGCGGTCGCGGCCCAGCATGATCCGGTTGGCGCGCTCGTCCAACACCGCGAAGCAGAACATGCCGTAGAGCTTCTCGATGACCGCCGGACCCCATTCCTCGTAACCGTGCAGCACGGCTTCGGAATCGGAGTTGGAGCGAAAGACGTGGCCCTTGGCGATCAACTCCCGGCGCAGGTCCTGGTGGTTGTAGATCTCGCCGTTGACCACGATGTGGACCTGGCCGTCCTCGTTGTGCATCGGCTGGCGGCCGCGCTCGGACAGATCGATGATGGACAGGCGGGAATGGCCCAGGGTGGCCGCCTGGCCCAGGTAGACGCCGCTGGCGTCCGGCCCGCGATGGGCCAGGGTCCGGCACATGGTCTCGGCCAAGCCCTGGTCAGGCCAATTGAAGCCGCAGATGCCGCACACGGGGGCAACTCCTCACCGGCTGGGGGTCTGGGGCGGGGCCGCCGGGGGCCGGCGGCGGATGTTGGGCTAAATATACCCGTGCTGGCGATACCATTCACCGGTGCGCCGGAGGCCGTCGTCAAGTTGCACCCGGGGCTCGTAGCCCAGCTCGGCCCGGGCGCGGTCGATGCGGAAGGCCCGGTTCTGGCGGAACCAGTCCGCCCGGCGGCGAAAGATGGGCGGCTCCCAGGGCAGGGGCTTGAAGATCACCTCGCACAGGGCGCTGGCGGCGTAGACCGGCCAGAAGGGCACGTGCACGATCTGGACCTTGGTGTCCAGCGCCCGGGCGATGCGCAGCACCAGGTCCTTGATGGTCAGGTACTCCGCGTCGCCGATCAGATAGGCCTTGCCGACCACCCCCGGCGCGGTCTCGGCCAACTCGAAGGCGTCCACCAGGTTGTCGATGTACAGCGGGTGATAGAAGGCGTCGCCCGGGCCGGCCATCACGAAACGGCCTTTGGCCACCCGGCGGTAGATCATCAGGAAGCGGGCCGGATCGCCAGGGCCGAAGATGGCCATGGGCCGCAGGGTGGTGGCCTCCAGGCCCTGGTCCACGAACTGGTTGACCACCAGCTCGCCCTGGTGCTTGGTGTACTGGTAGTAGTCCTCGGGCGCGATGGGGGTGTCCTCGTCGCCCGGGGGGTGGTCCACGTTGCCGTGCACGCCCTGGGTGGAGCAGTAGACCAGGCGGCGCACCCCGGCCATGAGGGCGGCCTGGCACAGCCGCCGGGTGCCCTCCACGTTGACCTCCCAATACTCCTTTTGGGGGCGGTTGACCTCGCGGAAGGCCGCCGCCAGGTGGTGCACCACCTCGCAGCCGTCCACCAGCCGTCGCAACAGGGCCGCGTCGGTGACCGAGCCTAGGGTCAGCTCCGCGCCCAGGGCCTTGAGCTCCTCGGCGAACAGGCCGGGCTGATTGTCCAGCACCCGCACCGCGTCGCCGCGCTTAAGCAGCCTGCGCACCAAATGGGACCCGGTGAAGCCGGTGCCGCCGGTGACCAATACCCGCATCTGTCCTCAACTTCGCCGCGGCGTCGGCGCGGCCGGAAACAAGGGAGCCGGCCGCCGCCAGGACGGCCGACCGCCCGGGTTCACGATATGCCTAGAAATACCAGCGCAGACCCAGCGAGTAGGAGAGCGTGTCCAGGTCGTAGCTGAAATCCCGGCGCAACAGGGTGTCGCCGCTGTCGCTCACGATGGTGTAGGAAACGTCGGTGGAGGCCAGGTTCCAACGCACGTCGGCGTTGATGGCCACGTTTTTCCAGACGAAATAGTCAAGACCCACGCCGAAGGTGAAACCCAGGGCCGGGTCGGTCTTCATGTTGCGCACCCGTCCGCTTTTCATCCACTCCAGGGTGTCGACGTTGGCCGGCTTGGCCGCCATGTGGGCATCGAACTCGGCCTGGCCGCTCCAGCCATAGCGCCACCAGTTGTTCTCCTCGAAATTCGGGGAGTTGTAGGTGAGGCCCACCACGCCGTAGGGGGCCAGGTTCCACTGCTTGAAGTGATGACGGAGGTTCAGGCCCAGGGTGAAGGTGTTCCAGTAGAGATTTCCGTCCTTCTCCATGGTGGCGCCGAAGCGGTCGTATTCCAGCGAAACCCCGCCATAGGGGCAGAGGACGAAGAGCATGTTGAAGTTGGTGGGATACCACTCGGTGCGCTCATCGACCGCGCCGCTGGTGATGGTGCCCACGAAATCCTTGTCGCCGGTGAGCTGGAAGCTCTTCCAGCGGGTGCCGACGGCTACTTCCTTGATCAGCTCGGCCTGGGCCAGGCCGGCGGTGGCAACCAGCAAGACCGCCAGGACGGCGGCCGAAAACAGTCCCCGGGTTTTCATGCGATGCTCCAAAAATGGCCATGGCGGCGGTTGGATTTCGGCTCCGGTCGCCCCAAGATCGGCCGGGGTCGGGTCGGAGCAAAGGGTAATGAACGCGGGGCGAAAATGCAAGTGCTTTTAGCCAGGTGCCCCGTTGGGGCGCATTGACCGGCCGCCGGTGGCGTGATACCTTGCCGCAGGCCGGGAGGCGGCCGGGGGATGCACCCAGGGAGGCGGACTTGGCGGCGGGCAGAATGGGCGCGTGGTTGCGGATCGCCGTCAGCGGCGGTTTGATGCTGGTCTTGCTGGGCTGGCTGGTGGACCTGCGGACCGCGGCCCGGGCCCTGGCCGGGGCCCACTGGGGTCCCTTCGCCTGGCTGGCCTTGTGGATCACCGCCGACCGCTGGCTGATGAGCTACAAGTGGCGGCTGCTGCTCACCTGCCGGGGCCTGGAGGTGGGCTCCTGGGAGGCCTTCCGGGCCTACTACGTGGCCTCCTTCGCCGGCTGTTTCCTGCCCAGCACCGTGGGGGCGGACGCCATGCGGGTGGCGGCGGTCAGCGGCCCGGCCCGGCCCAGCGCCACGGTGGCGGCCTCGGTGGTGGTGGAGCGGGCCCTGGGCTTCGTGGCCGCGGCCCTGGCCGCGGTGCTGGCCCTGTTCCTGCTGGCCGGCCTGGCCAAGGAGCTGCCCCCGGGGGTGATGGCCTGGAGTCTGGGGCTGCTGGCGGCGGCGATGCTGGCGGTGGCCGCCAGCCTGATGGGGCCGTTGGCCGCCTGGCTGGAGGGCCTGGCCGCCCGCTGGGAGGGCCGGCACAAGGTCGTCTCCTGGCTGGGACGCTTCCTGGCCGCCTATGGCATCTACCGCCGCCACCAGGGCGTGCTGGTCTGGTTCCTGTTCCTCTCCCTGATCGAACAATCGGTGCCGGTGGTGGGCACCTGGCTGGCGGCCCTGGCCCTGGACATCCCGCTGACTTTACTGGAAGCCGCGGCGGTGGCCCCGGTGGCCCTGCTCTTCACCCGCATCCCGGTGTCCCTGTCCGGCTTCGGGGTGGTGGAGGGCCTGTACGTGGCCTTTTTCAGCCTGGTGGGGCTCACCGCCACCCACTCCTTCCTGCTGGGCCTGGTGGCCAACCTCTCGGTGCTGGTGGCCACCCTGCCCGGGGCCCTGTTCTACGCCCGGGGCGGGTTCCGCTCCCCGCCGGCCGCCGGGGCCTAGGCCATGGCCGCGCCCCCAGCCGCCAGCCAGCCGGAACCGGTCGGAGTCCCGGCCCCGCCGGTCGCGCCGGTCGC
>JAIWNN010000127.1 GCA_020216805.1 Desulfarculus sp.
TCGGGGGCGGCGGGGGGGCGATGGGGTTGGGCAGGGTCAGCACCGGCCGGCTTTTCACGAAGCCGCGCACGAATTCCTCGGCCGCGCGGGTGACGCCCACCACCGCCGCCGCCCGGGGATAGGTCCGTCGCCGCAGCCAGGCCCAGGGGGTCGGCACCTGGTGGCGGTGGGGGTCGGTGTGCTCGCAGACGATGACCGGCAGCCCCAGGCCCGAGGCGGCCAGGAGAGTCAACACGTTGGTCTGGTCGGTGAAGGAGACCACCACCTGGGGCCGGCCGTGGGCGATGGCCCGGCGCAGGCCCCGCACCCGGGCCAGGTTATGGGCCAACGCCTGGAGCGGGCCGGTGGAATCGGCCTTGAGGCCCAGCCCCACCCGCCGCACCCGGGGGTCGCAGCGATAGAAGTCGTCCTCCGTCCGATCCAGGGTGATCAGGGTGACGGCGTGGCCGGACGCGGTCCAGCCGTTGGCCAGCACCTGCATCACCCGCTCGGCCCCGCCGGCCGACATGCCATGGATCACCAGCGTCAGTCGCATCGCCTCATTCCCGTCCGTTCCCACCGGGCCGGGCCATGTTAGCACGCGGCCCCCCCACGGCCAACGCCCCGCCCGCGCCGGGGTGGGATGTTTCTCCCCGGACGGCCGAATCGGCTACCTGGCGGGCGGCAGCAGGCGCTCCGGCACCGCGACGCCCTTTTCCCGCAGGCATCTGACCGCCCCGGGGTGGAGGGGGATGGAGGTCTTGGCCACCGTGTTGGCGGGGGTGGAGAAGCGGGCGTAAGAATGGATGGTCTGCATGAAGGCATTCTGCTCGAAGAACGTCTTGGCCAGGTCATAGACCAGGTCCTCCGGCAGGGCGGCCTGGACGATGACCACGTTCCAGACGCTGACCGTGGGCACCGGGTGGTCCACCCCGCGATAGTCGCCGGGCTCCACGACCCAAGAGGCGTAGAAGCCATAGGCGTCGCTCACCCGCTTCTGCTGTTCCGGGGTGAGGGAGACCAGCTCGATGTCGTGGGTGGCGGCCAGATCGGCCAGGGAGTTGGCGCCCGGAGCCACCACCCAGACGCCGGCGTCGATGGCGCGATCACGCAGGGCGATGGCGGTCTCGCTGAAGGACAGGCGGCGCACGTCGAAGCTGTCCAGGGTCACCCCCACGGCCCGGAGCACCGTTTCGGACATGAAGGTGGTGCCGGAGCCGGGAGCGCCGATGCTGACCTTCCTGCCCTTGAAATCGGTGAGGTTCTTGATGCCGGAGCCCTTGAGGGTCACCACGTGGAGCACGTTGGGGTACATGGCCGCCATGGCCAGCACGCCCTGGGGCTTGCCCTTGAAGAAGCCCTCGCCGTGATAGGCCTGGTGGGCCACGTCGCCCATGGCCAGGCCGACCGCCGTCTCCCCCCTATGGGTCAGTTTGACGTTCTCCACGCTGGCGCCGGTCACCTCGGCCATCGCCTTGACCCCGGGCACGCACCGGGACCAGACCTCGGCCATCCCGCCGCCATAGGGATAGAAGACTCCGCCGGTGCCGCCGGTGCCGATGGCGATGAAGGTGGTCTTGGCCTCGGCCGCCGCCCCCCAGCCCAGGGCCAGGATCGCCGCCAGGGCCCAACGCATGGTCGCCTTACCCATCGGGTCTCCCCTCCTGCGGGACGATCTTGGGCCATCCGCCCAGCGCCCCGACCGTCAGATCGGCAGCGGCCGCTCCTCTCCCCGGAGACGTCCTCCCGTCCCCCCAGCCTCCCGGGCCGCTCCGGCGGCGGCCGCTCATGTTTCAGGGCCTTGTTTCCTCGGTCATCTCCCCGCCGCGCGGACCGAGGCCCGTGACGCCCATCTCCTGATAGCGTCTCCAGAGCTGGGCCAGGTCGCCCTCGATCAGTTGGCGGGCCAAACTGGAGTCCCCGGCGCGGATGGCCTCGACGGTGCGGCGGTGGAACTCCTGCACCGACCGGCTGGTCTCGATGCTCAGGTGGCCCCGGAGGCTGTCCACCAGCAGATGAAGCACCGTCTCGCACAGGGCGGCCAGGAGGGGATTGCCGGTCATCACCGCCAGCCGGCGGTGGAACTCCAGGTTGATCTCGCGCAGGGTCTCGGAATCGTCGACCACGCGCTCGGCCTGGGCCAGGATCTCCTCCAACTCGGCCACCTGCTCCGGACCGGCCCGCTCGGCCACCTGGGCCGCGGCCGGCGGCTCCAGCATCAGGCGCAGCTCGAACAGGTGGTCCAGGCTGATGGTCCCGCCCTCCAGCAGGTTGGTGATGACCCCGCTCAGGGGCTTGGCGTAGGCCGCGGCCACGAAGGTGCCGCCGCCGGCCCCTTTTTGCACCCGGAGGATGCCGGACATCTCCAGGGTGCGGATGGCCTCGCGCACCACCACCCGGGAGACCCCGAACTGCTCGGCCAGTTCGCGCTCCGATGGCAAACGCTCGCCCAGGGATAGTTGGCCCGACAGCACTTGGCGCCGGATGGTCTGCGCCACCTGCTCATAGGCTTTTTTGCGCTTGATGGTGCTGAACTTGGGTGCCGCGGCGACCACGGTTGCCTCCGGCGGGGGGTTGGCTGTCTCTGAGGATTGAGGGGCGGTCTAAGGTTAGACCAAAGCTGCAACGCGGCTATCATGCCAACTCGGGGACGGGCTTGTCAAGGCGCCAGCCCCCCGTTTTCAGGCGCGGAACGCCCGGATGGGCCGGTTTTTCAGCCCGCCATCCGGCAGCCCAGGATTTTCTCCATGCGCCGCAGGGCGGCTTCATGGGCCTGGGGGTCGAAGTCGGCCACCGCCTGGGGGTGGATCACCACCTGGTAGTCCCGGTTGCGCAGATCCGAGGCGGTCTCCATCACGCAGATGGAGGTGCAGACCCCGGCCAGGTGAACCTCCTTGACCCCGGCCCGGCGCAGGATGTCCTCCAGCTCGGTGCCATAGAGGGCGCTGTAGCGGTGCTTGCGCACCAGGCGCTCGCCGGCGTTGACCGTGAAGCCGGGCAAAAGCTCCGCCCCCCGGGTGCCGGTGATGCAATGGGGAGGAAAGAGCTGGAACTCCAGGTCGTCGGGGGCATGGCTGTCGGCCACGAAGATGATCAGCGAGCCCTCCCGGCGGTGGGCGGCCAACAGATCCCGCACCGGAGCCACCACCCCGGCGGCCTGGTCCCCGCAATAGAGCGCGCCATCGGGCTCCAGGAAATCCCTCAGCATGTCGACCACCAACAGTGCCTTGTCGGGCATGTTCGCACCTCCCGCGCGGATGGGATCGCCGGTTGGGTTCATCTTCGCACCAAACCCCGCCCCCTGTCCATCCCGGCGGCGCTGGCCGCGGCGTTTCCACGGAAACCCGAGTTCATTTGTACGGCTTCGCCGGCCTGGGTATAGTTCATATGTATAACCACATCGGCCGGCCCGCCGGTCCAGCGTCTGCGAGGCGACCCCGTCATGACACCATTCCCCCGGCTCGGATTTTTGGCCAAAACCCACGTTGAATCCGCCCCTTGGCCCCGCTGGTTTCGGGCCTCCGCCACCTTGGGGCTGGTTCTGGCCCTGATCCTGGTCCTGGTCAGCCTGGCGGTGGCCTGGCGGCAGAGCGAGCTGCACCATCAGGAGCTGAAGCAGCGATTGGCCGCCCTCCTGGACGCCGGCCAGTCCGAGGTGCAAGCTTGGACCAGCGCCCGCCTCCACCGTCTCCAGACCTGGGCGTCCGACCCCGGCCTGGCGGCCTTGGCCCAATCCTCTCCCGAGCCGGAGGGATCGGCCGGCGGCCAACCCGCCTTCCCCGGCCTGGCGGCGGCACGGGCCGACTGGCCCGATCTGGCCGAGGCGGCCCTGGTCTCGCCCCGGAGCCGCAACCTGGCCGCCCTGGACCCCAGGCTTGTGGGGGCGGTCAGCCCCCTGGTCGACCAGGGCGACCTGCTGGCCCAGGTCTTCGCCGGCCGCGCCCTGATCGCTCCCCTGCAACCGGCCGCGTCCTCGGTCCCGGACCAAGGGGTCCCACCCCGCCTGGTCCTGGCCGCGCCGGTGAAAGACGGCGGCGGCAGGGTCCTGGCCGCCCTGGTGGCCTTGTGCGATCTAAAGGCCGGCGGACCCGGCCCGCTGGGTTGTTGGCAGTTGGGGCCGGGCGAGAGCCTGTTGGCCTTGGATGGTCGGGGACGGGTCATCGCCAGCACCCTCGCCGGGGACCAACCCGGCCAGGCTTCCGGCCTGGCCGCCGCCATGCAAAGCGACCGCTTGACCGAATTCAGCTCCGCTGGACAGCGGCGCCTGGTCATGGGCCGCTGGCTGCCGGACTTGGGTCTGGGGGTGGCGGTGACCAGCGACGCCGTCCCGGCCTTGCGCCCCCTGACCACCATCCACCGAATCATCGCCGCCGGCGCCTCCCTGACCCTGGCGATGCTGCTGCTGCTCTGGCTGTGGCTGTTCCGCTGCCTGGGCCAGGCCAGCCGGATCCAACGCGAGGCCGCCCGGACCAGCCAGCGCTTGAGCGAGGAGGTGGACCGCTGCCAACTGGCGGAGGAGGCCCTGACCTCCAGCCGGCGCCGCTATCAGACCCTGCTGGACAACGCCACCGACATGTTCATCGCCGCCGACATCAGTCGCGAGGACGGGCCTGGGGCCATCGTGGAGGTAAACCAGGCCGCCTGCCGCATCCTGGGCTATCGGCGCGAGGAGCTGCTCGGCATGCGCGCCCTGAGCCTGGTCCAGCCCCAATTGGACCTCGCCGAGCCCCTGGCCCGTCTCTGGCGCGAAGGCTCCCTGTCCACCGAGACCCGGTTGCTGACCAAGGACGGCCGAGTGGTGCCGGTGGAGGCCGTGGTCCATCTGATGGAGTTGGAAGGCCGTCAGGTGGTGATGACCCAGTTGCGCGACATCACCGATCGGCTCCAGGCCCAGCGCGAACTGCGCGAGCGCGAGGCCAGCCTGCAGGCCATCGTCGACGGCTTCGAGGGCTTCGTCTACATCTGCTCGGCCGACAACCGTCTAGAGTTCGTCAACGAACGCCTGCGCCGCCACCTGGGCCGCGACCCGGTGGGCGAACTCTGTCACCAGGCGGTGCACGGCAGCCCGGTTCCCTGCCGCTGGTGCGCCGACGGCACCGTGGTGGGCGGCCGGACCGTGCGCAGGGAGGTTTTCAACCCCAACGATCAACGCTGGTACTATTCGGTGCTCTCGCCCCTGGTCCACCCCGACGGCCGGGTGTCCAAGCACGGCATCATGCTGGATATCACCTCCCGCGAGCAGGCCCGCCGCGACCTGGCCGCCCAGGAGGAGCTGCTGCGCTCGGTGCTGGGCTCGCTGCCCGCCCATATCGCGGTGCTCAATCCCGCCGGCCTCATCATCGCGGTGAACCAGGCCTGGGAGGATTTCGGCCGGGCGGGAGGCGCGAAGGCCGGTCAGGTGGGGGTGGGGGTCAATTATCTCCAGGTGGTGAGCCAGGCCGCCGTCGAGGAGCAGACCGCCGCCCAGGCCCTGGAAGGCATCCGGGCGGTCTTGGAGGGCCGGCGAGACAGCTTCCAGCAGGAATACGCCTGCCACGCCCCGGATGGCTCCCAGCACTGGTTCCTGATGACCGTCTCCCCCCTGGAGCGCTCCCGGGGCGGGGTGGTCATCTCCCACATGGAAGTCACCGAACGGGTGCGGGCCGAACAGGCGATGCGGGAAAGCCGGGCCCGCTACCGCAACCTGGCGGCCCAGTTGCCGCTGGCGGTGGCCATCGTCCAACAGGGGCGCATCGTCTTCGCCAACCCCCAGGCCGCCGGCGTCTTCGGCCTGCCCGAGCCGGGGGCGCTCCTGGGGGCCGATCCCCTGGACCATGTCGCTCCGGGCGAGCGCGCGAGGATGGCGGAAATCCTGGACAGCCTGTCGGGGACCGACGCCGCCGCCACGCGTCTGGAGGTCATGCTGCGCCGCGTCGATGGGGTGGAGTTCCCGGCCGAGATCCATGGCGCGCGTCTGGACTACGGCGACCGGCCGGCGGTGCAGTTGGTGATCAACGACATCACCGAGCGCCGTCAGACCCAGGAGACCATCGGGGTTTTGGCCCGCATCCTGGAGGAGAGCCCCAACCCGGTGTTGCGCGTCACCAGCCAGGGCCAACTGCTCTACGCCAACCCCACCGCTCAGAAATTGCTGGCGTCATGGGGCCTGCAAGTGGGGGGGGCGGTGCCCTCCAACTGGCTGCCGGCCTTGGAGGAGGCCATCACCCAGGGCGAAACCCAACGCTACGAAACCCGCCAGAACGGACGGCACCTGGTTTTCGTCCTGGCTCCGGTGCCGGAGTCGGGCTACCTGAACCTCTACGGCATGGATGTAACCGAGATCAGGCGCTACGAGCAGCGGCTGGCCGCCAGCGAGGCCAACTACCGAGCGGTCTTCAACGCGGTGGGAGACGCCATCTTCATTCACGATGTCCAGGACGGATCCATCCTGGACGTGAATCAGGCCGCGGTGGATCTCTACGGCTATGCTCCCGAGGAGGCCCGCCGACTGAACGTGGAGGCATTGAGCGCCGGTCCACCCCATTACGGCCAGGAGCAGGCGCTCGAAAAAATCATGCGGGCGGTGGCCGGCCAGCCCCAGGTCTTCGAGTGGCAGGCCCGCAAAAAGGATGGCAGTCTGTTCTGGGCCGAGGTCAGCCTGAAGCGGGCCCGGATCGGCGACCATGACCGCCTGCTGGGCATGGTGCGCGACATAACCGAGCGCCGCCAGGCCCAGGAGCAGATCCAGCTCCTGGCCAAGGTCTTCGAGAACACCATCGAGGGCATCTCGGTCACCGACACCCAGGGGACCATCCAGATGGTCAACCCCGGTTTCACCCACATCACCGGCTACACGGCCGAAGAGGTCCTGGGCCGCAATCCTCGAGTGCTCAAGAGCGACCGTCACGACGCGGAGTTCTACGCCGCCATGTGGCGCGACATCGTCGAGCAAGGACATTGGAGCGGCGAGATCTGGAACCGCCGCAAGAGCGGCGAGGCCTATCCGGAGTGGCTGACCATCAGCGTGATCAAGGACGCCGCGGGCGAGCCCACCCATTACGTGGCGGTGTTCCACGACATCACCGAGGTCAAGCGCAGCGAGGAGCAAATCAGGCACCAGGCCTATCACGACGCCCTGACCGGCCTGCCCAACCGCCAGTTGTTCAACGACCGCCTGGAGATGGCCCTGTCCCGGGCCCGCCGCGGAGGCGAGAGCCTGGCCGTGTTGTTCCTGGACCTGGACCACTTCAAGACCATCAACGACAGCCTGGGCCACGCGGTGGGCGATCTGCTGTTGCAGGAAGTGGCCACGCGGCTCAAGCGGTCGGTGCGCCAGGAGGACACCGTCTGCCGCCTGGGCGGGGACGAGTTCATCATGATCCTGCCGGAGCTGGAGGGAGACGATCAAGCGGTGGCGGCGGCGGGGCGGATCATCGAGGCCCTGGAGAAGCCGTTTTCACTGCGGGGCCACGATCTCTACATCACCTGCAGCATCGGCATCACCATCTATCCCAACGACGGCGCCGACCTGGAGACCTTGGTCAAGAACGCGGACATGGCCATGTACCGAGCCAAGGAGCAGGGACGCAACACCTACCGCCTGTTCACCCCGGCCATGAACCAGCGGGCGCGCCAACGCCAGGAGATGTTGAGCGCCTTGCGCCGAGCGGTGGAGCGCGACGAGTTCCTGGTCCATTATCAGCCGCAGGTGGACCTGTTCACCGAACAGGTGGTGGGGATCGAGGCCCTGGTTCGCTGGCGGCCGCCGAGCGGCGAGATGATCCGTCCCGATCAGTTCATCCCCCTGGCCGAGGAGACCGGCCTGATCCTGCCCATCGGGCAGAAGGTCCTGGAGGCGGCCTGCCGCCAGACCGCGGTCTGGGCCCGGCAGGGCCATTACCGACTGCGCCTGGCGGTGAACCTCTCCGCCCGCCAGTTCAACCAACCCGACCTGGTGGAGCGAATCGCCGGGGTCCTGGAGCAAACCGGCCTGCCCCCCGCGATGCTGGAGCTGGAGATCACCGAAAGCACCGCCATGGCCAACCTGGACGCCACCAGCGGCACCCTGCGCCGCTTGCACGCCCTGGGCCTGACCCTGTCCCTGGATGACTTCGGCACCGGCTATTCCTCCCTCAGCTACCTGCGCCGCTTCGCCATCGATCTGTTGAAGATCGACCGCTCCTTCATCAAGGACCTGCCCAGCGACGGCGACGCAGCCGCCATCACCGAGGCCATCGTGTCCATGGCCCACACCCTGCGCCTGAAGGTGATCGCCGAGGGGGTGGAGACGCGGGAGCAATTGAATTTCTTACGCAACCTGGGCTGCGACTACGCCCAGGGATTTCTGTACAGCCGCCCCCTGCCGGCCCCGGAGTTGGCCGTCCTGCTGCGGTCCGGCACCCTAACGCCCGCGGGCTAGAGCCTCCCCGCTCTCCAGACGACCGGGCGCGACCCTCCCCCTGGGGATAGGGTCGCGCCCGGCTTTGCGATCTTGTGTTGAGGCTGGCCGGACAACGTCATCCGGCCAGCCCGGCCGAAGCTAGAAGTCGCCCTCGTCATCGTGGAAAGGTATCAATTCCTGGGCCTTGCGCTTCTGCTCCCGGGCGGTTTCGGCGACCAGCGGCGGAACGGACGCGGGGGACGCGGGCGCGAGCTCTGGGAGGGCGGCGACTGCCCCGCCATTGTGGCGCTGGCGCGCGCCTCCCACCAAGGTCGCCAGCTCGGCCACGAAGTCCTGCATGTGCACCGCCTGGCCGGTCAGCTCCTCCGAGGCGGCGGCCGACTGCTCGGCGTTGGCCGCGTTGAGCTGGGTCACCTTGTCCATTTCCAAAGCAGCCCGGTTGACCTGTTCGATGCCCTGGGCTTGTTCGCTGCTGGCCGCGGCGATCTCGGCCACCAGACTGCCCACCTTGGCCGCGTTGCTGGCCACCTCGCCGAAGGCCTGGTTGCTGCGCTCCACCAGCTCGGTGCCCAGCTTGGTCTTGGCGATGGTGGTCTCGATCAGCATCGCGGTGTTCCTGGCCGCCTCGGCCGCCCGTTGGGCCAGGTTGCGCACCTCCTCGGCCACCACCGCGAAGCCAGCCCCGGCCTCTCCCGCCCGGGCCGCCTCCACCGCGGCGTTCAAGGCCAGGAGGTTGGTCTGGAAGGCGATCTCGTCGATGGTTTTGATGATCTTGGCGGTCTCGCCCCCGGCCCGGTGGATCTCGTCCATGGCCCGGCTCAGCTCGGACATGGCCTGGTTGGCCCGCTCCACCAGCTCCCGGGCCAGACGCACCTCGGAGTCGGCCTGACCGGCGTTGTCGGCGTTCTGGCGGGTCATGGAGGCCATCTCCTCCAGGGCGGCGGTGGTCTCCTCCAAGCTGGCCGCCTGCTGCGAGGCCCCGGAGGCCAGGGCCTGGCTGGCGTTCTTGACCTGCAGGGCGGCCGAGGCCACCTGGTCGGAGCCCTGGGTGAGCCCGTCGATCACCCGGTTCAAGGGGCGAGTGATGAGCAGGCTGAGCAAGATCCCCAGGGCCAGGGCCACCAGCACCCCCACCAGGCTGACCGCCAGGGAGACCAGGTTGGCCCTCCGGCTGGCCGAATCCGACTCTTTCACCGCCTGGTCGGTCTCCTCCAGGTTCAGCCGCACCAACTGGTCCACCACCTGCATCAGGGGTTGGGTCTTGGTCGTCACCAGCTCGGCCGATTCGTTCATCTTGGCGTAGGCCTGGCGGGCCTTGTCCGCCTCCTTGAGGATGGCGGTGAAGGCGCGGAACATCTTCTCGGCCGCCGGCGCCACCTTGGTCTGGTAGATCAGCTTGGCCTCCGCCTCGCCGCCCTCGCTCATGGCGTCCTTGATTTCCTTCACCGCCTTGTGGAAGTTCTCGTGCTCGGGCTTGATCAGGCCCAGCAGCTTGGTGACCATCTCGTTCTGGGAGCGGTAGGTGTTGAGCCAGATGCCGAAGGGGGTGATGTTGGGGTCGCCGCCGCCGGCGGAATCGACGCCGGTCAGAAGCAAGCTGCCGGTGTCTGCCATGAGCTTGTAGAGATCGCCCCGAAACGA
>JAIWNN010000128.1 GCA_020216805.1 Desulfarculus sp.
CGGGCAGGCGGACCGGTCCGGTCGCCGCCGGGCCCGCCTGTCCGCCAGCCGCCGCCCGGTCGAACCGGGCCACGGCGTCGGGCGGAAACTCGCCCGGGTCCGGACGCCAGCCGGGATCGGCCGCCTTGGCTTGGGCGTAGCGGACCTCGGCCTCGGCCTGGTCCCCCCGGGCTTCGGCCACCAATCCCAGGTGGAAGTAGGCCCTGGCCCGCTGGGTCGGGCTCAGGCCGCCGGCGGCTAGAGCCTGTTTCAAAGCCAGCTGGGCCTGGTCCCATTCGGAGAACTGGCAGTGCTCCTCCCCCTGCCTGAGCAGCCGGGAGCCGTCGGCGGCCGGCAGAGGGGCGGCCGCAACCCCGGTCAGACCACCCCAGACCAGACAACCCAGAAGCATCCGCGCGACCCAACTCCAGCCCAACCTCGCCATGTCTTCCTCCTGGTCACGGTTGGCTGAATTATCGCATCAGGCTCCCCGCCGGCCAAGCCCCCGGCCCGCCCCCACCCCAGGGGCGCTCGGGCTAGGCCCGGGGGGCGCCGCGCCGAAGACCGCCAAGCCCGGGGTTTCTCACCACGAACCCGAGGTCCTTGGCCAGTTTCAGCAGGCCCACCATGACCATGATGATCTCCAGGCGGCCCACCAGCATGGCCAGGGTCATGGCCCACAGGGCCGGGGCCGGGGTGGCGGTGGAGGTGACGCCCACCGAGAGCCCCACCGTGCCCAGGGCGCTGGCGAACTCGAACAGGCTGTCGGATAGGCCGTAACCGTACAGGGTCAGCCAGAGGACCCCGGTCAGGTAGATGGCCAGATAAAGGAAAACGAACACCCCCACCTGGCGCAAAAGGCCGTCGTCGATCGCCTCGCGCTGCTCGCCCTGCCATAGTTCGGGCCGGGTCACCACGCTGGCCGGCAGGAACAGGCGGCGCACCTCCCAGAGTGCGGCGCGATAAAGCACATAGATCCGCAACTGCTTGATGCCGCCGGCGGTGGAGCAGATGCCGCCGCCGATCAGCATCAGCCAGGTCAGGATCAGCAGGGCGGTGGGGTTCCAGTGGTCATAGGGAATGGAGTTGAAGCCGGTGGTGGTCAGGGCGCTGACGGTCTCGAAGGCCGCCACCCGCAACGCCTTGTCCCAGTGGGGAAACATGGAGGCGGTGGCGGCCAGGAACATCCCGGCCACCGCCAGGGGCAGCAGGAAGGCCATCAGACGCACCTCGCCGTTGCGCAACACCGCCCGCCAGCGCCCCTTGAGCAGGGCGTAGCTGGTCAGGAAGTTGAGGTTGCCCAGGATCATCAAGGCCATGCTCACCGCCTCCACCCGACCGCTGTCCCAATAGCCATAGGATTCGGCCCGGGTGGAGAAACCGCCGGTGGAGACGGCGCAGATGGAGTGGTTCAGGGCGTCGAACCAGGACATTCCGCACAGGCGAAAGGCCACTACCCCGGCCGCGATGTAGCCCAGGTAGATGCCCCAGACCAGGCGCAGCGAGCGCTTGACGTGGGGCACCAACTGGCGGTCGCGACCCTCGGCCGCGCTGAGCCCCGCCCCCACCGGCCCGCCAAAGGCGGCCAGCATCATGATGGCCAGCCCGGCCCCGCCCACCAGTTGCATGGTGCTGCGGTAGAGCAGGACCAGGTGCGAGGCCTTGGTCACGTCCACCACCGACAGGCCGGTGGTGGTCCAGCCGCTGATGGCCTCGAAGGCGGCCTGGGAAAAGCTCAGGCCGGCGGTGGGCATCAGGGGAAGGGCGCCGGCCACCATGGCTCCCGCCCAGGCCAGGAGCACGATCACCGCGCCCTCGGCCAGGGTCAGGGGTACCGGCTCCCGGGGGCGCAGGGTCAGCCAGAGCAGACCGCCCCAGGCCATCAGACCCAGACCGGGGGCCAAAAAGGCCGGAGCCTGGCTGGCCTCCTCCGGCCAGGCCAAGAGGACCAGCAGGGGCGAAATGATGAACAGCCCCAGCAGCAGGTGGATCAGGCCGGCGTAGGCCAGGATGGCGCGGTAGCGCGCGCGCAGAAAGGCGGCTTGGCGTAGGGGTTGCACTTCAGGCCTCGTCCCCCAGCAGGCAGCGCATGGCCGGGGCGTAGCTTTCGGGGGTGGTCAGGATGATCAGGCGGTCGCCCTCGGTCAGGCGGTCCGGACCCCGGGGCACCAGCACCGCCTCGCCCCGGATCACGGTGCCGATGAGAGACCCCGGAGGCATGCCCAGCTCCTGCAGCGAGCGCCCCACCGCCGGCAGCCCGGCGTGCAGGACCACCTCCGAGACCGTGACCTTGCCCTGGGCCAGGGGCATCAGGTTGACGATCTCGTCGAACCCGGCCTGCTGCTCGATCAGGGTGGCAATGATGTGGGTGGTGGAGAAGGCCACGTGGATCCCCAACTGGCGGAAGACCTCCAGGTTGTCGGGATCGTTGACCAGGGCCAGGGTGCGCGGCACCCCGAACATCTTGGCCGCCAGTTGGCAGGCCACCAGGTTGTCCTGGTCCCGGAGGGTGATGGCCAGCACCGCCTCGGCCTCCCGCGCCCCGGCCGCCTCCAGGACCGGAGGATGGCTGCCGTCGCCGCAGAGCACCAGGGCCTTGACCTCGCGCGAGAGGCGCTCGCACTCCGCCGGGTCCTGACTGACGATGACCGGATGGTGGCCCTTGCTGACGAAGAGCTTGGCCAGGAAGTAGACCACCCGCCCCCCGCCGATGATGATGATCTTCACCGTCTGGCCTCCCCGCTCTCGCGTAGGGTGGTGAGCAGGGCCTCGCCGGCCAGGGTGGTGGGGCAGACGGTCTGGATGCCGAACTGGCGGTAGGCCTCCTCGCGGGCGGGGTCGGCCACCCGGGCCATGACCCGGGGCACCGCGAAGACCTTTTGCCCCACCTGGGCCACCATCAGGTTCACGTTGTCCTCCTCGGCCACGGCCAGCAGCAGGTCGGCCTTGTCCAGCCGGGCCTGGCGCAGGACCTCGGACTCCACCGCGTCCCCCACCAGCTTGAAGCCGCTGAACTGGGCGTCCAGGGCGCTGAAGGCCTCGGGTCGGCGGTCGATGACCACCACGCCATGCCCCTGGGCGCTGAGCCCGTTGGCCAGGTGCGAGCCCAGGCGGCCGCAGCCCACGATGACGATGAAAAGGCTCTTGGGCATCTTTAGTCTCCGGCTCTAGCGGCCCTTATTCCCGGCGTCGTCGTCCCAGGCGATGCCGCCCTGCCCCCGGTGGCTGACCAGGCGCTCCAGGTTGGTCTGGGCCGGGGCGTAGGCGGGGTCCACCTCCACCGCCAGGCGATAGTTGCGCAGGGCCTCCTCGCGGTCGTGCAGGATCTCGTGCAGGGCTCCCATCAGGTTGAATCCCTCGGCCCGGTAGGGGTCCAGGCCCACCGCCTTGCGGGCGTGGTCCAGGGCGGCGGCGAAATTGCGGCGGCGGATGGCCTGCTTGGCCAGCTCCAGCCGGCCGCGATAGTCGCGGGCGTCGGCCTCGGTCAGGGCCTCGCGGTGGGAAACCCGGTTGACCAACTCCCGGATTTCCTCGGGCGAGAAGGGCTTGGCGATGAAATCCACCGCCCCCAGCTTCATGGCCTCCACCGCCCGCTCCACGCTGCCATAGGCGGTGATCATGATCACCGCCACGTCGGGGCGCTCCCGGCTGGCCCGCTCCAGCACCGCCATGCCGTCGATGCCCGGCAGGCGGTAGTCCAGGATCATCACCCCAACGCTGGGATCGGCCAGCATCTCCAGGGCCTCCTCGCCGCTCAGGGCGACCAGCACCGGACGACCCAGGGGCTTCAAGGCCTGGCCCAGGGCCAGCCGGATGTTCTTTTCGTCGTCCACCACCAAGATCGTGTCCTGGCTCATGCCGGTACTCCATCGCCCTCCGGCGAGGACGCCAGGGGCAAGGTGAAGGTGAAGGTGGCGCCCTTACCGGGGCTGGATTCCACCCAGATGCTCCCGCCCATGGCCCGGATCAGCTCCCGGCACAGGGTCAGGCCCAGCCCGGCCCCTCCGGAGGGGCCATTGCCGGCTTGGGAGAATTTCTCGAAGATTCTGGCCTGTTGCTCCGGGGGAATGCCCGCGCCGTCGTCGGCCACCCAGACATGCAGGAACCCGCCCGCCGCCTCGCCCCCGACCCGGACATGGCCTCCGGCCGGGGTGTAGCGCAAGGCGTTGCCGATCAGGTTGGTCAGCACCCAGGTGAGTTTATGCGGATCGCCCAGGGCCGCGGGCAGGTCCGGCGGCATCTCCAGGGCCAACTCCGCGCCCTTGTCCCGGGCTTGGGGGGCCAACACCTCCACCGCCTGGCGGGCCAGGGCCGGCAGGGAGACCGGAATCCGGGCCAGGCTCAGGCGGCCGGACTCCAGGCGGGAGAGGTCCAAAAGGTCGTCCACCAGGGCCCGCAGGCGCTGGGCCTCCTCGCGGGCGGCGGCCAGCAGGGCGCGCTGGTCGGGGTCCAGCTTGGCGGCGGCGGTCTCGGCCAGGCTGCCCAGGCCCAGGATCATGGCCGCCAGGGGGGTGCGCAGTTCATGGGAGGCGGTGAGCACGAACTCGCTCTTGAGGCGGTCCAACTCGCGCAGGCGGGTGACGTCCTGAAAAAGCGCCACCGCACCCACCAGGCCCTCGCCCTCGCCCCGGGCGGCGGTGACTGAGACCTGGAAATGCCGGCGCGCCGGCCCCTGGCCCACGGTCAGCAGACGGGGCTCGCCCTCCCGGGCCGAGTTGGGCTCGGCCGGGGCCATGGCCGCCCGGAGGCGGTCGAAAAGGCCACGGTCCGGCACCACCTCCAGGACGTGGCGGCCCAGGACCTCCACCCCCGCCACACCCAGGGCGGCGGCCCCGGCCGGGTTCAGGCCCACCACCCGGTAGTCCTTGTCCACCACCAGGAGCCCGTCGTGCACGCTGCGGATGATGGCCTCGTTGCGCCGTTTCTCGGCCACCAGGCGCTCCAGGTTCAGGGCGTGGAAGGCCCTGAGCTTGGCGGCCATGCCGACGAAATCCCCGGCCAGGCGGCCCAGCTCGTCGCTGGAGTCCACGCTCAGGCTCACCGCGTAGTCTCCGGCGGCGATGCGACCGGCCGCCGCGGCCATTTCCTCCAGGGGGCGGGTCAGGCGGCGGGAGAGCAACAGGCTGAATACCAAACCCAAGGCCACCGCACCGGAGCCAATGGCCAGGGTGGACCAGACCGCCCAGCGGCCCACGGCCTGGGCCTGGCCGGAAGAGGCGAACATCGCCTCCTGGTTCAGATCGCGCAGAGCCTGGCAATGGTCGCGGGTGGCCAGGAAGGCCGGCAGGAGGGCGCGGTGATAGAGCTCGCCCAGATCGGCCCGGGAACCGGCCAGGGCCTGCTCCAGATGGGTCACGGCCTCCAGGTAGGCCCGGTAGCTCGTCTCCAACCGGGCCAGGAGGTCGCTCTCGCCGGGCACGGTGATGTTGGCCTTGGCCCGGCCCAGCCACTGCCAGACCTGGGACTCGCCCTCGCCCAGTTGGCGGCGGGCCTGGTCGCCAAAGCCCAGGGCCAGGAGCAGCACCGCGCTGTCCTGACGCTCCAGGGCGGCCAGCATGCTGTCGGCGGCTAGGATGCTGGCGTAGTTCTCCTTGAGGATGCGCTCGGCCGCGCTGGAGAGCCGCTCCAGGTTGACCACCGCCCACAGGCAGACCAGGGCCACCAAAAGCAGGCTGGCGCCATAGCCAGCCAGGATCTTGCCGCGCAGGGATTTGGGGCGCAGGTTCAAACGTCGTTTTCCGCCTGGCGGGGGGCCAGGAAATAGGGGCAGGCCTGGTGGGCGGGGTTCTCGCAGAGGTCAAGCAGACGGTCGCGCCCCAGCACCAGGCGGTTGAGATAGGCCCCGCAATAGGCCAATTCGTGCTTGTCATCAACAGGTTGGTGGTTCAGGAACGGGCAGATTTCCCGCAGGACCCGGGCCAGGGGCTGGCCAGGGTTTTCCGTTGGGGGGGACACCGGCAACTTGGCTCCGCTGGGGCGGAAAACTACCCATTTGACCCCGGCGGCGGCCAGAGAGGCAAGTAGACCTCGATGACGTTGGGAAACCACCGCCACCAGGGGTAGTCGGCTCGACGCCGGATGGTGGGCCAGGGCCTCGCAGAGCTCCAGCGCCTCTTTTCGTTGGCTCAGGTCCCCGCCCGCGACATAGACCACCAGCCCGCTTGCCTCTCCCTGGGTGGCCCGGGACAGGAACGCCACCGGATTGGCGCTGACCCATAGACCAGGCCGGCCTCGCCAATCGGCCGGCGCGGCGGGATTGAAGATCAACCGATCGCCCACCTCGCCCAACTCCACCACCTTCCTCCCCACCCGCCGCCGCCATGGCGGTCTGGCCGGGGGTAAGAGCATGGACCGGGCCAAGCGTCATTTTGCCAGCGGGATCAGCTAGGTATGCCGGAAGCTGGCGGACGGGGGGAGGCGGAGCCGGCTAATCCCGAATTCTGCAATCAAAGCGCGCCGCAGATTTCAAGACATCAGTCCAGAAGATACTTTTTGCGTTTGCGCCAGAGGGTGGCGGGGTCGATGCCCAGGATGGCGGCGGCCTCCTCCATGGTCCGGGCCTGGGTCAGCACCTGGCGAATGTGCTCGCGCTCCACCTCGGCCAAGGATCTCAGGTCCGCCCCGCGCCCGGCCTGGGCCGGGAAGGCGGCGACATGGGCCGGCAAGTCGGCCGGGGTCACCTGGGCGGAGCGGGCCACGATGGCCGCCCGTTGCATGGCGTTCATCAGCTCGCGCACGTTGCCCGGCCAGGGGTAGTGGTTCATCAGGGCCAGGGTTTCTTCCGCCAACTCCTTGGCCGGTCGGTTGTTTTCCTTGCAGTAGCGCTTCAGGAAGATCTCCGCCAGCAGGGCGATGTCCTCGGGCCGCTCCCGCAAGGGCGGCAGACTGAGATCGACCACGTTGAGGCGATAGTAGAGGTCCTCGCGGAAAACCCCCTCCTCCACCGCCCGCTCCAGGTTGCGGTTGGTGGCGGCGATGATGCGGGCGTCCACCCGCTGGACCCTGGTGTCGCCCAGACGGCTGAACTCCCGGCTTTGCAAAAAATGCAGGAGCTTGGCCTGGATGGCCGGTGACATCTCGCTGACCTCGTCCAGGAAGACGGTGCCGCCGTCGGCCTCGGCCAGCTTGCCGCGCTTGTCGGCCACCGCGCCGGTGAAGGCGCCCTTGACGTGGCCGAAAAGGTCGCTCTCCAGCAGGTTCTCCTGCAACACCGTGCAATCCACCCGCACGAAGGGGCCTTCCTGGCGCGGGCTCCAGTCGTGGATCAGCCGGGCCACCACCCCCTTGCCGGTGCCGCTCTCGCCGCTGAGCAGGATGCCGGCGTTGGAATCGGCCACCTGGCGGGCCAGGCGCAACAGGGAGCGCATGCGGCGGGAGCGGGTGAACAGGTCGCCCTGGCGCTCCACGCCCTTCAGGCGCAGGCGCAGGCGCTCCACCTCCTGCTCCAGGCCCTCCACCCGCCGGATCATGTCCAGCACGTGCTCGATCTGGGCCGGGGTGAAGGGCTTGGGCAGGTAGTCGAAGGCGCCCAGCTTCACCGCCCTGACCGCGGTCTCGATGGTGGCGTGGGCGGTGATGATCACCACGTAGGGCCGTGGCTGGCCGGCCGCCATCTGGCCCAGCACCTCCAAGCCGTCCAGGTCCGGCAGCTTGAGGTCCAACAAGACCACGTCCGGCCTTTGGGCGGCGAAGCGCTCCAGGGCCATTTGACCGCTGCTGGCGGCGATCACCTCCCAGCCCAGGTCCTCCAGGCACAACTCCAGCGTGGTCAAGATGTTGCGGTCGTCATCCACCACCAGGACCTTGCGCATGGCCTCACCCCTGCTCCACCGGAATCCAAAAATCGAAGGTTGTGCCTTCTCCCAGTCTACTGCTCACGCTGATGTCCCCCCGGTGCTGCTCGATGATTTCCTTGACGATGGCCAGACCCAGGCCGACGGTGCCCATGGCCTCGCGCGCGGCGAACTGGGCGTAGCGGTCGAAGATGTGGGGCAGGTATTCCGGGCGGATGCCACTGCCGCTGTCCTGGCAGCGAAAATTGACTCGCCCGCCGTCGCGGGTCACCTCCAGGTTGATCCGGCCCCCCGGGGGGGTGTAGCGCAGGGCGTTGCCCACCAGGTTGGTGATCACCCAGGGAAAGCGAAAGGAGTCCATGTTCACCGCCGGCAAGGCGCTCCCGTAGCGAGTGGTCAGACTGACGCCCTTCTCCTCGGCCTGGAGGAACAGCGGCCGCAGGCAGGTCTCGATCATTTCCGGCAGATTTATCAGCTCTCGGGGCCGGGGCGTGGCCATGGCCTCCAGGCGCGAGAGGTCCACCAGCTCGTTGATCAGGGCCGAGAGCCGGCCGCAGTCCTCCACCGCGGTCTCCAGCAAACGGCGCAGGCGTTCGTCCCCGCCCGGGAGGGGATGGCGGGCCAGGAGATTGACGCTCATGCCCAGCGAGGTCATGGGGGTTTTGAGCTGGTGGGAAAGGTCGGCGATGAAGCGGGACTTGGCCTGCTCCGCCTCCAACACCTTGCGCTGCTCCGCATTCAGCTTTTGCAGGTTGGCCTGGTCGAATTCCTGCAGCCGTTCGAACAGACGGTTGAACTCGGTGGTGAGCACCGCGAGCTCGTCCTGACCGCGCACCTCCAGGCGGGGATATTCCTGACGATCCTGGCGCAGTTGAGTGATGCTCCGGGCCAGATCCACCAGGGGACGGCTGATGCGACGGGAGATGAAAAAGCTGAAGACCAGGGTGAATGCGGCGGCGGCGGCCAGCAGGGCGATCGAATAAATGCGGGCTTGCTGAGCGACGCGCTGGGTTTCCTGGTCGGCGCGCGCCATGGCCTGCTCGTTGACGGCGATCAATTGAGCCAGGTTGGTTTCCACCTCGTTCTGGACCTGGAGAAGCCGGCGATAGTTGGTCGCCGTCCAGTCCATCCCCTTGGCCTGGGCCTGGCGCAGGGAGGCGAATAAATCCTGGTAACGCACCAAGGAGGCCGCCAGCTCCTCCGCCAGCTCCCGCTCACCCGGTTCGGTGACGTTGTTTCGGCAGACCGCGGCGGCTTGGCTGAGGTCTTGATCATCCCTGCTGTGATCTCCAACCGGCGGCGCCTGGCCCAACAGGGCGGCCGCCAGCCAGTCCTGGCGATTCTGGATGACGCGGTTGATTTGATGGGCGGCCTGGATGCTCTTGTAATTCTTGGCCAGGATGGTCTCGGCCGAGCGGCCCAGGGCGCCGAGGTTGGCGTAATCCAGAAAGATGACCACCACCAGGATGGCGGCCGGGATCAGGATGCCGTAAAAAAGCTTGGCCCGCAGGGAGAACCGCCATGGGGCGTTCATGGTCATCCACCCCCTCTGGAGAACGGGATCCACCTTTTCCTACTCTACATCCTACTCTGCACCTTGGGGGCGGACCTTCGGCGGCCGGCCGATGACCCCCGGGGCTTGGCCACCCGGGGCCTGGAGCCATTCCGCTGGGGGTGGCCAGCCCGCCCACCCGCGATGGCCGGGCGGACGTCGCGCCTAAACCGGCGGGCGCTCCCGTCCCGGATCGGCCCAAAGCTGGCCGATCCAACCGGCCTGGGCGGCCTGGTCCCGGCGCTCCAGACCCAGGTCGCCCAGGGCGCGGTCGACTTCGGGGGCGAATTCCTGGCGGAAACCGCTGACCACCAACCGCGCCCCCGAGGCCAGGCAGCGAGCCAGATGGGGCGCGACGGCGAGCAGGAGCGGACCGGGCAGGTTGGCGGCGATCAGGGGCAGCCGTCCGGCCAGGACCGCGTGGGTGGCGCGGACAAAGGCCACCCGTCCGCCGGCCAGGGGGTTGAGGCCCCGGTTGCGGGTGGTGGCCCGGGCCGCGGCCGGATCGGGGTCGATGGCCGCGACCTTGAGCCCGGCCAGGAGCGACATGGCCAGGGCCAGGACTCCGGTGCCCGCGCCCACGTCGGCCGCCCAGGATCCGGCCGGAGGCGGCTCCTGGTCCAACAGACGGGCCAGCAGGAGCAGGTTGAGGCGGGTGCTGGGGTGGTCGCCGGCCCCGAAGGCGGTCAGGGGATCGATGACCAGCACCTCCGGTCCGGCCGGCAGTCCGCTCCAGGCCGGGGTCAGGGCCAGGCGGGGGTGGATGCGATCCAGGGGCGGGGCCTGCCAGGCCGCCCGGGGGTCGGGGCCCATGATCCGCGCCACCTGGGCCGGCTGACCGGCCAGAGCCGCCAAACCCTCCACCGCCCGGCGTCCGGCATCATCCTCGGGCCAGACCGCGATCAGGGCCGCGCCCTCCAGCCAAACCGCCGCCGCGCCGTTTTGTCGGCTCCAGCGCAACAACCGCCGGGCCAGGCCCCGCAGGGCCACCGGTTGGCGGGCCAACAACCAAGCTGGCTCCGGCGGTTGCTGGTGCAGCGCCGGATCAGACACCGTCCGGCTCTTCCCCACGGCCCAGGGCCCGGGCCAACGCCTCCAGCAGGCGTCCGCGCTCCACCGGCTTGTAGAGGATGTCGTCCAGGCGCGCCGATCCCAGCCGGACCTCCGGGGGCAAGAGGTCCCGGGTCCAGCCGGTGAGCAACAGAAAGGCCGGCGAGGGGCGCAGGCGGTCGGCGGCCAGGGCCACCTCCCAGCCGCTGCCGTCGGGCAGCCCCAGATCGCAGATCACCACCTGGGGCCGATAATCGGTCAGGCCGGCCAGGCCCTCGGCCAGGTCCCGGGCCCAACGCACCTGGTAACCGGCGGTGGTCAACTGGCTCTGGATGCCCAGGGCCACCAGACTTTCATCCTCCACCAGCAGCACCCGATCACCGGTCGTCCCCGCCCGTGGCGTCGGTGGCGGCGCGGCCAGGGGCGGCGGCTGGGCCCGGAGCAGCTCCACCACCGCCTCGCAGCCCTGGCCGGGTCCGGTTTCCAAGCGCAGATCCCCGCCCAGGGCGCGTAGGATGCCCCGGCTGCTGGGCAGGCCCAGGCCGGACCCCCGCTTGGTGCTGAAAAAGGGCTCGAAGGCGCGAGCGGCCGTCTCCGGGTCCATCCCCGGCCCCTGATCGTGGAAGCTGATCGTTACCAGGCCATCCTTTTCTCGGCCCCGCACCCGCAGCACCCCTCCGCCGGGCATGGCCTCCAGGGCGTTCTTGACCAGGTTCAGGAACACCTCCAGCAAGGCCCCCTGGTTGGCCCGCACCCAGAGCGGGGCGGCCAATTCCAGAACCAGCTCCACCCCGGCTCCGCCAGCCGGTCGCCAGGCCTGGCTGGCGATGCGCACCGCCCGACGCGCCTCCTGGGCGGCGTCCACCACCGGCTCCGAATCATCCAGGGGAGCTGGGCCGGCGTTGGTCCAGGCGGCCAGGCGCTGGACCAGCTGGCCCCCGCTGCGGGCGCTCTCGATGACGTTGGCCAACAGCTCTCCCACCTGTTCCGGGTCCCAGCGGCGCTCGGCCAGGATGGTCTGGACCGCCTGGGTGTTGCTCAACACCGCGGCCATCAGGTTGTTGAAGTTGTGGGCCATGCCGGCGGCCATCTGGCGCAGGGTTTCCTGGGCCTGGTGCAGGGGGGTGACGTCGTGGATGAAGGCCTCGACCTCCAGGGCCTCGCCCTCGGCGCTGACCACCCACGCGGTGTGCCGGGCCCATCCTTGGCTGCCGTCCTTGCGCACGAAGCCGTACTCGGTGGTGATCGAGTCGCCGGGCTTGGCTCCGGCCAGGAAGCGCGCCGCCGTCTGGTAGTAATGCTGGTACCAGGGGTCGGGCAGGATGCGACGGGTCAGCCCCGGATCGGCCATGATCTCCTCCGGGCTGTAGCCCAGCAGGGTCTCGCATCCGCGATTGACGTATTCCACCTCCAGGCGGTTGTTGCGGGTCCAGCGGCTGCGGGAAGCCATCACCGGGGCCCGGTCCAGCAGGCTGACCACCCGCGCCAGCTCCCGGCTGGTCTGGGCCAGGTCCTCCTGCACCTTGACATGATTGGTGATGTCCATCCCCAGGCTCAACACCCCCCGGCGCCCCTGGGCGGTGGGCAGGCCCACGTGACGCCACTGGATAACCCGTTGGACTCCGAGAGCCGGCGGCGTCAACACTGTCTGGCTGGCGGCCTGGCCCTCGCTGCCCAGGCCCGCCAGCAGTCGGCGCAACTCATCGACGCCCTCGCCGCTGGCCATCAGAGCGGGCCCATCTTGCCGAACGACCTGCCCCAGTCTCAAACCCAGCAGGTCCAACCATTCCTGGTTGGCCCAGACCACCGCCAGGTCGTCGTCCAGGCGCACCGCCAGCCCCGGCAGGCGCTCCAACACCAGCTCCAACTCCCGACGCGGTCGCACCAGATCGCTGACGTCGCGCACCACCCCTTCGACATGGGTGACGTAGCCATCCTGGTCCCGCACCACCCGGGCCTTCTGCTGGACATAAAGCTCCGCGCCGTCGGCCCGCACCGCATGCACCACCTCCAACTCCTTGGGCAGATCACCGCTGGACAAGGCTTTGGTGGCGGCGACGCGCACCCAATCCACATCGTCGGGGTGCGTGGTCTTGAAAATAAAAAACGGGGTGGCCCGAATCTGGTCCAGGGGCCAGCCGAAAATGCGCTCGGCGGCGGGATTGACCAGGTCATACAGGCCGGTGTTGACATCCAGCCTGAAGGACATGTCAGGGGATTCACGCCATAATTGATTGATCAGGCGCTGGGTGCGCAGCCGCCGGAGGGCGGCGGCGGAAAGGCGTAAACGAGGGGCGGTCGAGCCAGGTTTTTTTCCCAATCGCTGCTCCATGCGGCTGGCGGCTTGACGCCAGGCTGGCGATTTTCCGAGGGACGCCCCCTTGCCCCCTCGCGGCCCCGCCTCGCCAACCATCCGAAATATCTGGCGTTGCGCCATCATTGGCGCCTGCTGGCGGACCATTCGGGCCCCACCTGGGCGGCCCAGGCGGCCGCCGGTTGGTCAAGGTGTGAATCATGTTACTAAAGCTGGCGCGGAGCGGCAAGGACCAGTCCCGCCCCCACCGGAGGCGTCCATGGAAATTTCGCGCCCCCACTTGCCGGGGGGGGGAATCGTTGCCATTATTTCAGTAATGATTTTTCGCCCGCGCACCGGGCAGGAAGGATTGATCAAAATGATCGAAGTGACCGAGGCCGCCAGCAAGGCCATCAAGGCCTTCATGGAAGAGCGGCAACTGAGCTCGGCGCTGCGGGTTTACCTGCAGGCCGGAGGCTGAAGCGGCCCCTCGTTGCGACTGGTTCTGGACGAACCGAAGGACAACGACGAGAAGTTCGAGGTGGACGGGCTGACCTACCTCATCGACAAGGGGCTGGAACAGCAGAGCGGAACCGTGAAGGTGGACTACGTGGACAACGGCTGGCAGGCTGGCTTCGTGCTCAGCAGCGCCAACCCCCTGGCCGGGGGCGGCGGTTGCGGAACCTCCTGTAGTTGTTGACGCCGGTCTGAGCGGTCGGGCGAGGGCGGTCCCCAGCCCCCTCGTCTGGCCCCTGAACCCGGCCCGGCGCGGGAATCCAGGCTTCGACACCGCCTCCGAGAAAATTCCATTCCAGGCCGTTGCAGAGCGTCTCGTCGCCATCCCTGGAACGATTGTAACGCGTCGAAATTCAATCATAGGAGGCTGTCATGATCGAAGTCAGCGCGACCGCAAGCCAAGCCATCAAGGCTTTCATGCAGGAGCGCAACCTCAACGCGTCCCTGCGGGTCATGCTCCAGGCCGGAAGCTGCTGCGGAGGCCCCTCCCTGCGCCTGGTGCTGGACGAAAAGAAAGACGGCGACCAGTGCCACGAGGTCGACGGACTGACCTACCTCATCGCCCAGGACCTGGCTGAGCAGAGCGGCACGGTGAAGGTGGATTACGTGGACAACGGCTGGCAGCAGGGCTTCGTGCTCAGCAGCGCCAAACCCCTGGCCGGGGACAGCGGCGACTCCTGCGGGTGCGGCTCCAGCGGCGGCTCCTGCGGCAGCGGCGGCTGCGGCTGCTGATCCATATCCCCAAGCTCACGGCGGGGGTGGTCCCGAACCGCCCCCGCCGCGCGTTTTCCGGCCGCCGGACGCTAGGCCTCGCGCAAGGCCCCCGCTCGGGCGGCCAGGGCCTTGGCCTCGGGGTGGCGCGACTGGCCCAGGATCGATTCCACCGCCGCCAGGCAGGCCCTGACCACCGGCACGAGCGGCCGCGAGCGGCCAAGCTGGGCCTTGAGGCAGGTCAGGTCGGCCATGAGGTCCCCGGCCGCCGGCTGGCCCAACCCCAGGTCCAGGGCCTCCAGCGCCGCCACCAACCCGGCCAGGTCCAAATCCCCACCGCCCCCGCCCAGCAGGCCCCGTCCCTGATCGGTCAGGCGCACCTTGCCGCTGAGGTTCACCACCTCCAGGATCCCGCCGGCCATCAGGTCCATGGCCAGCACCTCGGCGGCCGGTCGGTCCAGGCCCATTTCGCCCCCGGCTTGCCAGAGGTTGGCCTGGTCGCCGGCCTGGTCCAGGCGGCGCAGGAGATCAAGGTGCTGATCGCTGAACATGACGCTTCCTCGCGTGGGGGTGGTTGGGGAGGGACTTTCTTCCAAACTGCCACGCCCCCGCCCGAGGGTCAATAGCCCCGGGGTGACGGAAAACCGGGCGGGGTGTTATCCTTGAGGCCCCCGCCGGCGGCGGGGTAGCTAGGGGAGGAATGCTTGCGCCGCAACTGGCGACCATTGTTGGAACACCACCGCGCCCTCCTGGCCAGGGAGCGCGGCGCGGTGCGCAAGGAGCCCGGCGGCCGGCTCAACCTGGCCCTGATCTACCCCAACACCTACGCCGTGGGGCTGGCCAACCTGGGACTGGCGGTGGTCTACCGCCTCTGCAACCAGCGCGGCCACGTGCTCTGCGAGCGGGCCTTCTTGCCCGACCGCCAGTCCCGGCCCCTCTACGCCAAGACCGGCGCGCCGCTGCTGACCCTGGAGTCCGGCCGCCCGGTGGCCGATTTCGACCTGGTGCTGGCCTCCATCTCCTTCGAGAACGACGCCCCTAATCTGGCCGCCATGCTCGACCTGGCCGGCCTGGGCATGCGCGCCATTGACCGCGCCGGCCCCCTGGTGGTGACCGGTGGGGTGGCGGCCATGCTCAACCCCGAGCCCCTGGCCGAGATCGTGGACGGCTTCCTGCTGGGCGAGGCCGAGGTGGTGTTGGGGCCCTTCCTGGAGGCCCTGGACCGCCACCGCGACCTGCCCCGGGCCGAGCTGCTATACGCCCTGGCCCGCAAGGTGGAGGGTTTCTACGCCCCCGCCCTCTATGAGCCCCGCTACTCCCCGACCGGCATCCTGACCGGCATCCACCCCTCGCGCCCCGGTCTGCCCGAGCGCGTGCGCGCCCCCAAGTACCAGGGTCCGGCCGCCGGTCTGGCCCAGAGCGTCTTCTCCGCCCCCGGCCCCGAATTCGGCGAGATGACCCTGCTGGAAGTGGGCCGGGGCTGCGGCCACGCCTGCCGTTTCTGCGCCGCCGGCCATGTCTACCGCCCTCCCCGCCTGGGCCGGGCCCAGGACTATCGCGATGCCGCCCTGGCCGCCGCTGCGACCGGCGGCCGGGTGGGGCTGGTCTCGGCCGCGGTCACCGACCTGCCCGGCTTGGATGGCCTGGCCCGGGAGATCACCGCCGCCGGGGGCAAGCTCGGCGTCAGCAGCCTACGCGCCGACCGCCTGACCCCGGAGCTGGCCCGGGCCCTGGCCACCGCCGGCCACCACAGCGTGGCCCTGGCCCCGGAGGCCGGCTCCGAGCGCCTGCGCCGGATCATCAACAAGCACCTGACCGAGGAGGACCTCCATCGCGCCGCCGAGACCCTGATCGGCGCCGGGGTGGCCAACCTGCGCCTGTATTTCATGATCGGACTGCCCGGCGAGGGCGATGACGACCTGGAATCCCTCATCGCCCTGGCCAAGAGCCTGCGCGCGCAAGTGGTCAGCGCCGCCCGGCCCCTGGGCCGCCTGGGCCAGCTCACCGTCAGCCTCAACGCCTTCATTCCCAAGCCCTGGACCCCCTTCCAGTGGGAGCCCATGGCCCCCCTGGCCCTCATCGGCCAGCGCCTGGCCCGGGTCCAGGACGCCCTCAAGTCCACCGCCAACCTCAAGGTCATCCATGACGTGCCCAAGTACGCCCAACTCCAGGCCGTCCTGGCCCGGGGCGACCGCCGCCTAGGCCACCTGATCACCACCCTGGCCCAGGGCCATAACCCGCCCAAGGCCTACGGCCTGGCGGGCGTGGACCCGGATTTTTACGCCCATCGCCGCCTCCAACCCGACCAATTCCTGCCCTGGTCGATAGTCGACCATGGCATCGACCACGACTATCTTTGGCAAGAAGCCCAACGCGCCGCCCAGGGACTAGCCTCCCCCACCTGCCACCCCGGCCGTTGCACCCGCTGCGGCGCGTGCGAGGGAGGCGGGGAGGGGGAGTAGAAGTGGGGGCGTGGGGGAAACCCCTTTCTTTGGGGGCCCAAAAAAGGGGTTTCCCCCACGCCCCCTTCCCCAAAGAAAGCCGCAAGGGGGGTAGGGTCGATGCAAATGTTGGTTGTCGGCCGAGAAGCTCCACCTCGAAAAAGTTGTTTCACGAGGAGCGCCAGCGATGAAGCAATCTCTTCTCCAACCTGCGCGATGCCTAACCGGCCAAGGAGGCCGCGATGTCTGACGAGCTGACCACCGCCGATCTCCTGCGCGATCCCGGCCGCCTCCTGGCCCTGGAGCGGCGCGACCCGCGCGCGGCCGAGGCCCTGTGGAACCACCTGAGCCCGGACCAACGCCTGCGCGTGGTCCTGGCCGCCTCCCCGCCCCAGCGCGAGAAGCTGATCACCCTGGCCCCGAACAGCCTGGAGCTGACCCAGGCCCTGGCCCCGGACGAGTTCGCCGCCACCGTCCTGGCCCTGGGCCCCGAGGACGCCGGCCAGCTGATCGAGTTTTCCAGCGACGAGCAGTTGACCTACGTCCTGGACCTCACCGGCTGGGTGCGCGAGGACTTCGCCCCCTCCCGCTACGAGACCTGGCTGCCCCTGGTCCTGGAGGCCGGCTCCGAGCGGTTGCAGCGTTGGCTGGAGTCCACCGACCTGGAGGTGCTGGCCCTCCTCTGCGCCCACTGGTTCCGGGTGGTCAAGTGGCTGCCCAGCCAGGACCAGCAGGAGCCGCCCGACGATTTGCCAAGCTTCACCTTGGACGGCGTCTATTTCATCGATTTCCGCGACGAAAGCGCCTCCAGCCTGCCAGCCCAGGTCCTGGTGGTGCTGAAAAGCGAGCTGGAG
The DNA here is from genome assembly GCA_020216805.1 of Desulfarculus sp. Taxonomy (GTDB): domain Bacteria; phylum Desulfobacterota; class Desulfarculia; order Desulfarculales; family Desulfarculaceae; genus JACRDC01. The sequence continues at coordinate 17,190 of JAIWNN010000128.1, forward strand.
CACCGCTATTACGAGGTGATGGAGGCCATGCTCTGGGAGTCGGCCGCCGGCATGGCCGAGGATGCCCGGCGCTGGCGGGGGGGGCGGCTGCAGGATCATGGCTTCCCCGAGCGACTGGAGGCCCTGGAGCTCTGGGCCCGCCCCGCTCCGGGCGAGGCTGACTGGCGAAACCTGCCCACTAAGGCCGAGCTGGGCTTCCTGCGCGAGGCCCCGCCCCGCTCCGACGCCCTGCTGAACCTGCTGGATCCCGACCTTTCCCTGCCCGCCCTGGCCAGCGGGATGGACCCGGCCGCGGCCGACGCGTTGAAGGCCGAACTGGCCTACGTGGCCAACTGCGCGGTGGTGGCCCTGGACGCCGATCCCGCCCAGCCCGAGGCGGTGGCCCGGGCCGGCCGCGAGGGCCTGGCCCTGGTCAACCTGGGCCTGGAGCTGATGACCCGTGAACGCCCAGAGGAGGCCGCCCAGGTGCTGGCACGCATGACCTGCGCCGCCCTGGCCCGCCAGGGCGCGGCCGCCATCCGGGCGTTGAACCAGCGGGCCTGGGCCCTGATGCGTGACGGCTGGCTCAAGGACATCCCCAACGGCCTGCACTTCCTGGACCCGCCCCTGGACCGCTGGCTGGGTGGTTTGCTCTTCCCCAAGCCCCGCTGCCACGACCCCCGCCTGCCCGAGGGGCGCGAGTACCGCGCCTTCACCACCCGGGAGGACCTGGACCGCGCCGCCCACGCCCTGACCCAGGCCGAGTTCTGGCCGGTGCTGCTGTTTGATCTCCTGGGTCTGGACCGCCGGGAGCTCAGGGCCCTGTTTGAGCGTAAGATCTGGCCCGAGGACTCCCGCGAGGTCCGGGCCAGCGGGGTGGTGGCCACCTGGCTGGCCCGCCAGGCCCTGGGCCTGCCCGGCCTGGCCCCCCTGCCTCCGGCCAGCCTGGGACCGGCGGTGGCCGCCCTCAAGGCCGGACTGCAAGGCCCCCTGGCCCGCCGGCTCCACCAGTCCTGTCAGGCCCTGGCCGATCCCGTCCAGGCGGCCCTGGCCCGGGAGACCCTGGGCCAGACCTTGTGGCTCATGGCCCAAGAGCTATCCGGCCTGGATCCATCCCAAACCCTGGAGCCCCGGTTCGTGGGTCTTTTGGTGATCGAGCGATGATGGACGAGACGACCCAGGTCCGCGAGGTCCGCCGCATCTTCAATCGGGTGGCCCCGGTCTACGACCTGCTCAACCGGATCTTGAGCCTGCGCGAGGACGTGCGCTGGCGGCGCTTCGTGGCCCGCTCCTTGCGCCTGCCGGTCGACGGCGGCCGGGTGCTGGACGTGGCCACCGGCACCGGCGACCTGGCCCTGGCCATCGCCGCCCGGCCGGAGCGGCCCCGGGTGGTGGGGCTGGATCTGGTGCCGGCCATGCTGACCCCGGCGGCGCGCAAGGCCCGCCGGGCCGGGGCCCCCCTGGCTCTGTTGGCCGGAGACGCCCTGCGCCTGCCCTTCCCCGACGCCAGCTTCGACGCGGCCACCATCGCCTTCGGCATCCGCAACATCCCCCGCCGGGTGGAGGCCATGGCCGAGATGGGCCGGGTGCTCAAGCCCGGCGGCCGCCTGCACGTGCTGGAGTTCACCACTCCCCGCCGCCCAGCCGTGCGCCGGCTCTACACCCGCTACCTGCGCCACCTGCTGCCCCGCCTGGGCGGGTTGGTGTCCGGCGACGCCAGCAGCTATCAATACCTGGCCGACACCATCCTACGCTTCCCCCCGCCCGATGAATTCCGCCGGGAGATGGTCGCCGCCGGGCTGGTCGCCCCCCGCTCCCACTCCTTGACCCAAGGCATCGCCTGGGTCCACGTGGCCGAGAAGCCCTTGACCGACTGAGCCGACCGCACGGCGGAGGGAAGGGCTGCGGGGAGCGGTCGCGGCTGGGGCCAGGCCGGCCGTGGATCAGCGGCCAGCCTGCAACACCTGGCCAAAGAGCTGATCCCAGAGCCCCAGGACGCGCTCCAGACCGAAGCGCCCGCAGACCTGGGGCGCGGCCTGGGCCAAGGCCGTGCGGCGGGCGGGGTCGGCCATCAGGCCCTCCAGGGCTTGGGCCAGGGGCTCCAACTGGCCCCGGGGAACGATCAGTCCGTCCACCCCCGGGCGGATGATCTCCCGCACCCCGGTGCCGCAGTCCGTGGCCACCACCGCCAGGCCGCAGCTCATGGCCTCCAACAGGCTCATGGGAAAGCCCTCGTATTCCGAGGAGAGGGCGAAGATCTCGGCCCGGCGCAGGTGAGTCAGGGGGTCTTCCACCCGTCCCGGCAGGTGGACCCACGGCCCCAGACCCAGCTCGCCCGCCAGGGCCTCCAGCCGGGGGCGCTCCGGTCCCTCGCCCAGGATCGCCAGCCGCCAGGCGGGCTGCTTGGCGCGGGCCAAGGCGAAGGCCCGGATCAGAAGGCCGAAGTTCTTGCCCGGGTCCAGGCGCCCCATGGCCACCACCGTGGGTCCCTCGGGCCAGAGCCGGGGCAGG
>JAIWNN010000129.1 GCA_020216805.1 Desulfarculus sp.
GCCGCCGCGGCGGCGGCCGCGGCCAGGCGGGGGTGGCGGGCCAGGCCCAGGTAGTCGTTGCTGGCCATCAACAGCACCCGGCGTCCGTCGCGCTCCACCCAGGGACCGGTGGCCGGGCCCACCGGCCAGAGCCGCCGAGCCAGGCCCCGCGCCGCCTGCTCGGCCTGGCGCCGGGCCAGGATCTCCAGGGCGGGATGGGTGCTCACGCCCCGGCCTCCGTCACCTCCACGATGGCCTCCTCCACCGCCCCCAGCAGATGATCAAGCTCCGACAGGCTGCTGGCCAGGGGCGGCATCAGGACCACGGTGTCGCCCAGGGGCCGGATGACGACCCCCTTGGGCCGGCAGGCCATGATCACCCGGTGGCCCATGCGCAAGCCCGGCGGGTAAGGGGTGTCGGCGGCCTTGTCCGCCGCCAGCTCGATGCCGGCCATCAGACCCTGGTGGCGCACCTGGACCACGTGGGGGAGTTTGGCGATGCGGGCGAGCCCCTCGGCCAGGCGCGCCGCCTTGGGGGCCAGGTTCTCCACCAGGCGGGTCTGGCGCATCAGCCGCAGGTTGGCCAGGGCGGCGGCGCAGGTGATGGGATTGCCGGTGTAGGTGTGGCCGTGGAAGAAGGTCTTGAACTCGTCGAACTCGCCCAGGAAGGCCCCGTAGACCCGGTCCGTGGCCAGGGTGGCGGCCAGGGGCAGCACCCCGCCGGTGAGACCCTTGCCCAGGGCCATCAGGTCCGGGGTCACGCCTTCCAGCTGGCAGGCGAACATGGCCCCGGTGCGGCCGAAACCGGTGGCCACCTCGTCGGCGATGAAGAGCACGTCGTGGGCGCGGGCGATCTCCCACAAGCGGCGCAGGTAGCCCTCGGGCTGGACGATGATGCCGTCGGCCCCCTGCACCCGGGGCTCCACGATCAGGGCCGCGATTTCGTCCCCGTGGGCGGCCAGCAGGGTCTCCAGGGCCTCGGCGCAGGCCAGGCCGCAGCCGGGATGGGTCAAGCCCAGGCGGCAGCGCCGGCAGTGGGGCTGGGGCAGACGGCGCACCGGGAAGAGCAGGGGGCCGTAGACCTGGTGGAAGAGGTCGATGCCGCCCACGCTGACGCTGCCCAGGGTGTCGCCGTGATAGGCGCCCTCCAGGGAGACGAAGCCCTTTTTCTCCGGCCGGCCGGATTGCTGCCAGAACTGGAAGGCCATTTTCAAGGCGATCTCCACCGCGGTGGAGCCGGCCTCGCTGTAGAAGACCTTGTTCAGGCCCGCCGGGGCCATGGCCGCCAGCTCGGCCGCCAGGGCGATGGCGTTGGGATGGGCCAGGCCCAGGAGGGTGGAGTGATCCAGGCGATCCACCTGCTCCTTGACGGCCTGGTTGATGGCCGCCACGTTGTGACCGTGCACCGTCACCCACAGCGAGCTGACCCCGTCGAAGTAGCGCTTGCCCTCCACGTCGATCAGCCAGTTGCCCTCGGCCCGCGCGATGACCAGGGGCGGCTCGTCGGGCCAGAGGCGCATCTGGGTGAAGGGGTGCCAGAGGTGTTCCCGGTCCAGGCGCAGCAGTTCTTGGCGGTCCATGACTATATCTCCCGGCCCATCGGCCGCAGACCCAGGGCGGCCAGGTCGGCCAGGTCGTCGGCCGGCTGGCGGCCCTCGGTGGTCAGGTAGTTGCCGATCATGGTGGCGTCGGCCCCGGCCAGGTACATCAGGGGCGCCAACGGTCCCAACACCTGTTGGCGGCCGCCGCAGGTGCGCAGCCGGGCCTTGGCCGGCAGCATCAGGCGGAAGACCGCCACCGCGGCCAGGGCCTGGAGGGGCGTGAGCCGCGGCAGGTGGCCCAGGCGGGTGCCGGGTATGGGGTTCAAGAAGTTCAGCGGCACGCTTTCGGGGTTGAGCCGGGCCGTGGCCAGGGCCAGCTCGGCCCGTTCCCGGGGGCTCTCGCCCAAACCCACGATGCCGCCCACGCAGACCTCCAGCCCGGCGTCCTGGGCCAGGCGGACGGTCTCCACCCGGTCCTCGAAGGCGTGGCTGGCGCAGATGCGGGGGAAGTGGCTGGGGCCGGCCTCCAGGTTGTGGTGGTAGCGGGTCAGACCGGCGTCGGCCAGGCGGCGGGCCTGGTCGGCGCGCAACAGGCCCAGGGAGCCGCAGGGGCTGATTCGGCCTTCCCGCCGGATGGCCTCCACCGCCCGGCAGATCTCATCCAGCGCGGGCCCTTCCGGGCAGCCCCGGCCGCTGGTGACGATGCCGAAACGGGTGGCTCCGGCCGCGGCCGCCGCCCGGGAGCGGGCGAGGATTTCGTCAGCTGAAAGGAGGGGATAGACCTCGGCCCGGGTTTGGTGGTGGGCGCTCTGGGCGCAGAAGGCGCAGTCCTCGGAGCAGCGGCCGGAGCGGGCGTTGACGATGGCGCACAGCTCCACCGTGTCGCCGTGGACGGCCTGGCGGGCGCGTCCGGCCTGGGCCATCAGTTCGCCCAGCTCGGCCAGGGAGGCGGGCTCCAGCAGGCGCGCGGCCTGGTCCAGGTCGGTCAGGGGAAGGGGGATCTCGGGCATGGCGGCTCCGGCCAATGTAAACCAGATTTAGATTTGGGTTGACAATCTACCAGGGCCGGACGGCGGGGGCAAGCATTGGGGTGGCATGGTCCGAGATTAGTCACCCAGGGATAGTCCGGGTGGGTTAGACTGAACGGCGCCCACCGGCAACGCGGTGGTTACAGGGAGGAAAGCCATGCGGGATGGTCTGTATCTGGCCTTGGGACGGGCCGCCCTGGCCACTTTGCTGCTCCTGACCGGCTGCGCCGGGACGGGTGGCGGGCTGGAAAGGGCGGGCCTGCGGCCGACCCTGGTCCGAGTGCCGGCCGGTCGTTTCTGGATGGGCAGCCGCGATTCGGTGGCGGAGATCGTGGCCAAGGGCGGCGGCGAGGCCAGCACCTACGAGCGGGAGTTTCCGCGCCATCAAGTGGAAATCACGAAGCCTTTCCTGCTGGGAGCCACCGAGGTGACCAACGCCCAGTTCGCGGCCTTTGTGGAAGCCACCGGATACGTCACCGATGCCCAACGCCAGGGGCAGGGCCATGTCTGGAAAAAGGGCTATGTGCCGCAAAAGGGGGCGGATTGGCTCCATCCCCAGGGACCGGGCAGCTCCATCGCCGGTCGCGAGGACCACCCGGTGGTGCAGGTGAGCTGGCGCGACGCCCAGGCCTATTGCCAATGGCTCAGCCAGCGCGAGGGGCGGGTCTATCGTCTGCCCACCGAGGCCGAGTGGGAATACGCCTGCCGGGCCGGCAGCGAGACGCCCTTCGCCTTTGGCGAAACCATCAGCGCCGAGCAGGTGAACTATTTCGCCAAAAAACCCTATCCCGGCGGCGCGCCTGGGATTTACCGGGCCGACACCACCCCGGCCGGCAGCCTGGCCGCCAACGCCTGGGGGTTATACGACATGCACGGCAACGTCTGGGAGTGGTGCCAGGACTACTATGATCCCGGGTACTACCACAACTCGCCGTCCGTGGACCCCCCGGGCCCCGGCCAAGGGAGCGAGCGGGTGGTGCGCGGCGGGGCCTACAACTTTTCGGCGGTGGGGGTGCGCAGCGCCCGGCGCTGGGGCCGGCCCCCGGACCAGGGCTTCAGCCAGGTGGGATTCCGGGTGGCGGCCCAACCCTGAGGAATACTTTTTTCGCTGCCGTTTCGCGGTGGACAAAAATTATCGCGGTTTATTATCATTAAAAATTAACGTCACAAGCACCACAAGAGACGAAAACCCCATGGTATCCGGAGCCGGTTGATGAAAATTATCAAAACCTTGCGCCGATTCTCGGGCTTGGTGCTCCTGCTTTTGGGCCTGGTCGGCCTGGCGGGCGCATCGGCCACTCCGGCCTTGGCCGCCGGCAGCCCCATTTTGAAGGTGGGGGTGCTGGAGGAGCCCAAGAGCCTCAACCCCTGGCTGGCCACCGACGTCTGGTCCAGCCGGGTGATCCGTATGATCTACGAGCCGTTGTATGTTCGCGAGCCCAAGAACTTGGACCTGGTGCCCTGGCTGGCGGCGGAGATGCCCGAGTACGACCCCCAGGCCCAGACCTACACCATCAAGCTGCGCGAGGCCAAATGGTCCGATGGCAGCGAGTTCACGGCCGACGACGTGGCCTACACCGCCTGGTTGATCCAAGCCTTCAAGATTCCGCTCTATTATGATCTATGGGACACCGTGGTCAAGGTCGAGGTCCTGGACCCGCGCCGGGTGCGCTTCACCTTGACCGGACCCTTGGCCACCTTCGTCAGCCGCACCCTGGCCACTCCCATCGTGCAGCGGGCCCAGTGGGAGGCCATCGCCGAAAAGGCCAGCCAAGCCGACAAGCCCCTGGCCAAGCTACGGGAGGGCAAGATCGCCAAGCCCATCGGCACCGGGCCCTTCATGCTGGTCCAGCAGCAGAGCGGGGTGTTGATGCACCTGCAGAGCAACCCCCACTATTGGGGACGGGGCCAGACCATCGCCGGAATCCAGTTGGGCCCCCACATCCAGGGCGTGTTGCTCAAGATCTTTGGCACCGCCGACGCGGCCATCCTGGGCCTGCGCAAGGGCGACATCGACTTCTACTGGAACGGCATCATGCCCGGTTACCTGGGAGAGCTAAAGGATAACAAGGAGATAAAGCTCTTCCACGGCAAGAAGAGCGCCTTGTACTTCCTGGGTTTCAACCTACGCCGGCCGCCCATGAACGACCTCGCCTTCCGTCAGGCGGTGGCGGTGATGGTGGACAAGGGGTTCATCGTCGAGCGCATCCTGCAGGGCGCGGGCAAGGCCATGACCTCGGTGGTGCCCGAGGGCAACACTTTTTTCCACAACCCCCACTGCAAGGTCTGGGCCCAGGGTCTGGACCGGGAGCAACGGATCAAGGCCGCCTACGAGATTCTGAAAGCGGCTGGTTACACCTGGAAGACCCCGCCGGTGAACGCCCAGGGGCAGGTCCAGAAGGCCGAGTCCATGAGCGGGCCGGGGGGCGTCAACTTGGAGGAGTTGACCATCCTGACCCCACCCAGCGACTACGACCCCAACCGGGCCATGGCCGGCATGATGATCCAGGAGTGGCTCAAGGAGCTGGGGGTGCCGGTCGCCGCGCGGCCCATGGCCTTCAGCGCCATGCTGCAGCAGGTCAAGAACCGCCACGATTTCGATCTGTTCGTGCTGGGATACGGTCGCCTGAACCTGGACCCGGACTACCTGCGCACCTTCTTTTCCTCCAACCAGGACAAGCCCGGCGGCTGGAACATGAGCGGTTATCGCAATCCCCAGTATGATGAACTGGCCACCCGCTCCGAGGAGGAGATGGATCCGGCCAAGCGCCGCGCCATCCTGCATGAAATGCAGATGATCCTCAGCCAGGACATCCCCTACCTGCCGCTCTACAACCCCTCGCTGGTGGAGGGCGCGCGGGCCGACCGCTTCACCGGCTGGGTGGAGATGGTGGACGGCATCGGCAACAACTGGTCGTTCCTGCACCTCAGGCCGGTCAAATAGCGCCTTGGCCAAAGGGCTGGCTCGGGTTCCGGTCCAATGATCCAGTATCAACCAGGCCGGGGCGGGGATCGTCCCTGCCCCGGCTTTGGGCTGGCGGCCCGTAGCGCCGCCAATCGTATCGTCTGCGACTCATAGCGTTATTTTTGGGTGGCCGGGGCAACCTGTCGTCCCGGCGGCGTCAGCCGCAAGAGGTCGCGGCGCGAGATCCCGCCGCCATGCCGCGCGGCAGCGCCCGCTGATCGCGGCGACCCAACCACAGGCTCCCACTCATCCAGGCAACAGCCGTCATCGCCAGGAGCATCAGCGACCAAGCGGCCTTCCGAATTTATTACCCTGCCTTTGATCTTCGTCATCGCGAGCCGACGCCAGGCGGCGTGGCGATCTCTTTGCTCTTCCTTCTCGTGGTGGCCGCGAACCACCAAGGCATTCGAGCCCCCGGTGTTGCGAGGGCGGTTTTCCTGCCCCCGCGCGCCCACGCCCGGTCCGCATCCGCGCCTGCCGGGTGCGGATGCCTGCGGCCAGGTAATCTCCCTGCCGACCCGGACTTTTCCTCTGGCCTCGGGTCGTCGTCCCTGCGATGCGGGGCTGGCGGGAGGGCGGGGCCGCCTGGTGGCTCTCGGAAGCCCAGCAGCGGGTCGTCATTGGGGGTGGGGCCCTGCCGGTGCGTCGAGAAGCGGTCCCGGGCTAAGGCGCGGGGGGCGGATGGTGGGGGAGGGGAAGAACGCCGGCGACCGTGGGCCGCGCGGTGGGAGCGGTGGGAGGGAGGGGAAAAAGGCGCGGGCGGGGTTTGTCCCCGCCCGTCTTGGCCTCCCCGGTGCGAGGCTCCCTACGGGAGCGGGCGAGACCCGGCCGCAGGCTCAGCGCCTCCCGACCCGTGTACGCCCAGCCGGGAGCGCCCGGCGGTGATCCGGCGGGCCAGGCGACCCAAGACCCCGGGCCGGGCCTCCAGGACCTCCAGGGCCCGCACCAGGCCGGCCAGCAGCCGTCCGATCGGGGTGGCCGAGCGCAGGAAGCGCTGGCGCAGGAGCCCATGCCAGAGCTGGCCGAGAAGGTCGGTGCGCTGGCGGGAGAGCTTCATGCGCCGCAGGGCGGTGCGCAGCTCCTTGACCTCGCCCGGGGTCAGGCGGTAGCCCTCGGTCCAGGGGATGGGCAGGTCGGTGTTGCCCCAGCGGTCCAGGGCCTCCCAGTCCACCAGGCGTTGGGGCCGGGTGAAGCCGCGCTGCACGCACAGCTCGAAGAGCGGGGTGCCGGGGTAGGGCAGATAGAAGCCCAGGGTGAATCCCACCCGGGGCAGGCTCTCCAGGCAATGCAGCACCAGGCGCAGGGTCTGGTGGTATTCGGCCAGGGTCTCGGTGGGCGCGCCCACGATGAAGGAGAGCATCAGGTAGCCTGGGAAGGCCTTGAGGGTCTGGATCACCCGCCGGGTCTCGGCCACGTGGAAGCCTTTGTTCAGCAGGTCCAACACCCGGTCGGATCCCGACTCCATGCCGATGAACAGGCTGCCCACCCGGCGTTTGACCAACTCGGCCAAAAACTCCGGGCTCAGGTAGTCCACCCGGGTCTCCACGTGCAGGCCCTCGGTCTTGAGCCCCTCCAGCACCGTCAGCGCCCACTTCTTGTTGGCGGTGAAGTTGTCGTCGTAGAAGAAGACCCCGCCCAGGTCGTGCTGGGCCACCAGGGCGTTGACCTCGGCCACGACTTTTTCGGCCGATTGCCGCCGCCAGGTGCGTTGGTTGAAGAAATGGTTGTAGCAGAAACCGCAGGCATGGGGGCAGCCCCGGCTGGCCACGTAGCCGAAGAGCACCCGGGGCACGCCCTCGTAGTTCTTGGCGATATATTTTTCCACCGGGATCAGGGACCAGTCCATGGCCACCTGGTCCAGGTCCTTGATCAGCGGCGGCCGGGGGTTGATCACGATGCGGCCGTCACGCTTGTAGCCCAGGCCGGGGATCTCCTCCACCGGCCGGCCCTGGGCCAGGGCCCGGGCCAGCTCCACCGCTCCCACCTCCCCCTCGCCCAGGAGCACGTAGTCCACCGCCGCCTCGGCCAGGCACTGCTCCGGTTCCACCGTGGCGTGGACCCCGCCCAGGAGGATCGCCACCCCGGGCAAGGCGGCCTTGAGCCGGGCGCAGCACTCCACCACCAGGCCCAGGGGGTCGCCGGTGATGATGGACAGCCCCACCAGGAAGGGCTTCTGGGCGATCACCTCCGGCAGTCCGGCCAGGGCCTCCTCCCGGGTCCAGTGATAGACCCGCACCCCAAAACCGGCCTGCTTCAGCGCCGCGCCCACGTAGAGCAGGCCCATGGGTGGCCGGGGCGGGTCCAGGGTGCCGTGCCAGATCTTGATCAGCGCCACCTGGTTCTGGTCCAGGGGCGGGTGGGGGGCGGTGGTGTCGGTTTGCGCGCGCATGGGGGGCAATATAACCCCGGCCGGCCGCCGCGTCCATGCCCGGCTGGAGGCTGGGGGCGCGGGGGAAGGGGATGGATGTTATTGGATGGCCAAGAGGCTGACGTCGCCGTGGCGGATGGCGGAGATCTGGCCGGGGGCTTCCTCCAGGAGCAGCGCGCCGTCGGGAGCCACGCCCCGGGCCAGGCCCTGACGCACCTGGTCGCCATCGCGCACCGTGACCTGGCGGCCGGTGAGCCAGGAGCGCCGGTTGTATTCCTGGCCTAGAACCTCGCGACCGCCGGCCATGAGCCGGGCGTAGAGGGCGTCGGCTTTTTGCAAGATGGCGGCCAGCACCAGGGCCCGGTCCCAGCTCCGGCCGCTGGCGGCCAGCAGGGAATTGGCCGGCGCGGGCAGCTTCGCCAGTTGGTCCGGGTTCAGGTTCACGTTCAGGCCCACCCCCACCACCACGTAGTCCAGGCGCTCGGCCCGGGCGGTGAACTCGGTCAGGATGCCGGCCAGCTTGCGGCCCTCCAGAAAGACGTCGTTGGGCCACTTGATGGCCGGCGCGAGACCGCAGGTCTGCTCGATGGCCTGGCAGACCGCCAGGGCGGCCAGGTTGGTCAGGCTGAAGACCTCGGCCAGGGGCAGCCCCGCCGGGCGCAGGAGCAGGGAGAAGAGCAGGCAGGCCCCGGCCGGGGCCTGCCAGCGCCGGTCCAGGCGGCCCCGGCCGGCGCTTTGATGTTCGGCCACCAGGCAGGCCCCATGGGGCGCGCCAGCCTCGGCCAGACGGCGGGCCTGGAGGTTGGTGCTGTCGATATCCTGGTAGTGCAACAGCGGCAGGCCCAGGCAGCCGGCGGGCAGGCGGGCCTCCAGCCGGGCGGGCAGGGGCGGCGTTGGCTCGGCCTCCAGGCAGTAGCCGGTCCGGGGCCGGGCGGTGATGACGAAGCCCTGGCCGCGCAGGGACTCCACCGCCTTGCCCACCGCCGCCCGGCTCACCCCCAGGCGCTGGCCCATCTCCTGGCCCGAGGCCCGGCCGCCGCCGGCCAGGAGCAAGCCCAGCACCCGTCCCGGCAGCGATAGCTCGCCGGTCACAGTCCCAACTCCCCCAAAAGGCCCAGGATGGCCTGGTTGAAACCGGCCGGGCCGGCCAGGGGGACCCGCACCAGGCCCGGCAGGTCCAACTCGGCGTGGGAGCCATCGGGTCGGGCCACCAGGAAGGGCCGGTCCACGGCGGCCAGAAGCGGCGCGTCGTTCAGGGCGTCGCCCAGGCCGGCGCTGATGATCTGTGGGCCTGTTGGGCGGTAGAGATCCAGCAGCAGGCCGGCGGCTCGGCCCTTGTCGGCGCCGGAGAGCACATGGAAAAAACGCCCGCCCCGGGTGGCCTCCAAACCGGCCTGGCGGGAGGCGGCCAGGAAGGCCTCGGCCTGGCGTTCGGGCTCGGGCAGCCACACCGGCTCGTCGAACTCCCGTTGCCGGGCGCTGGCGGCGGCCTCCAGGGACAGGCCGGTGAGCTGGGCCACCTCGGCGTCGGTCATCTGGCCGAAGCCTCTGGCCCCGAAGCGGGAGGCGAAAGTGGCCAGGCGGGCGCGGACCTCGGCGATGGGCAGACCCAGGGGCCGCAGCAGCCAGCCCGGTCCGGCCGGGAGCCAGCCCGGCTGGCTGGCCAGGGGGTGTCCCTGGGGCAGGAAGACGCCGCCGCCGTTCTCGCTGATGAGGGGGCCGTCCAGGCCCAGCTCTCGCACAAGGGGCAGCAGCTCGGCCCGGGTCTTGCTGGAGCAGGGCACCAACTCTGCACCGACGGCCTTGAGCGCCTCCAGGGCCGGCCTGGCGGCGGCGTGGCTGTAGGTCTGGTGGTCCAGCAGGGTGCCGTCCAGGTCCGTGAAGACCACCAGGCGCATGGAGCCTAGCCCTTCTCGCCGGGGCGGAAGTAGTCCCGGATCAGGCGCACCGCGCAGAAGCGGCCGCACATGGTGCAGACCTCGTCCTCGGCCGGGGGGCTCTGCTCGCGGATGGCGCGGGCGGTGCGGGGGTCCAGGCAGAGGGAGAGCATAGTGTCCCAGTCCATGCGCCGCCGGGCCTCGGCCATGGCCAAGTCGCGATCCCAGGCCGACTTGCGCCCCCGGGCCAGGTCGGCGGCGTGGGCGGCGATGCGGGTGGTGACCACGCCCTGGTAGACCTGCTCCGGGCCGGGCAGGGCCAGGTGCTCGCTGGGGGTGACATAGCAGAGGAAGTCGGCCCCGGCCCAGCCGGCCAGGGCCCCGCCGATGGCGCAGGCCACGTGGTCGTGGCCGGCGGCCACGTCGGTGACCAGCGGCCCCAGCACGTAGAAGGGCGCGTTGTGGCACAGCCGCTTCTGGATCTGGATGTTGGCCTGCACCTGGTCCAGGGGCACGTGCCCCGGCCCTTCGATCATCACCTGCACCCCGGCGTCCCAGGCCCGCTGGGTCAGCTCGCCCAGGGTGATCAACTCGGTGAGTTGGGCCCGGTCGGTGGCGTCGGCCAGGCAGCCGGGCCTGAGGCCGTCGCCCAGGGAGAGGGTGACGTCGTGGGCGCGGGCGATCTCCAACAGGCGGTCGTATTGCTCGTAGAAGGGGTTCTCCTGCTGGTTGGCGATGATCCAGCAGGCCAGGAAGGCCCCGCCCCGGCTGACGATGTCGGTGACGCGCCCCTCGATGCGCAGGCGCTCTAGGGCGTGGCGATTGACCCCGCAGTGCACGGTCATGAAGTCCACGCCCTCCTTGGCCTGGTCCTCGATGACCTTGAAAAGATCGTCGGCGGTCAGATCAACGATGCCCTTGTCCTGGCCGGTGATGTCCACCGCCGCCTGGTAGATCGGCACCGTGCCCACCGGCACCGGGCTGTTGGCCAGCACCTGGGCCCGCATGGCCCGCAGGTCGCCGCCGGTGGACAGATCCATCACCGCGTCGGCCCCGGCGTCCAGGGCGGCCTGGAGCTTGGCCAGCTCCTCGGCCGGGTCCGAGCGGTCGGGGCTGGAGCCGATGTTGGCGTTGACCTTGACCGACAGACCCTGGCCCACCCCGCGCGGCACCAGGGATTGGTGGGCCGGGTTGGCCGGAATGGCCACCGCGCCGGTCGCCACCAGGGCGCGCAGCTCCTCGGGGTGCAGGTCCTCGGCCTCGGCCACGATGCGCATGGCCTCGGTGATCTTGCCCTGGCGGGCGGCTTCCAATTGCGTCGCCATGCTGATCTATCCCTCGCTGCCGGCCAGCTCGGCGACCATGCGCGCGATGTGGCCGGGATCGTTGGCCAGGATGCGCAGTATCGGCTCCTTGCCGTCCTCGCCCCGGTCGAAGATTACATCGGGCACGCGGCCCAGTTGCTCGATCACCCAGGCGGTGCCCCACTCCAGGGTGGAGCCCTCCCGCTCCTTAATCTCGGCAGGTTCCTCGGCCCGCGAGAACTCGCCCACCAGCCAGCCCAGGGAGCGCGCCCGCTCCACCAGCTCCGGGCTGTAGCGCAGGGCCATGGCCGCGCGCCGCTGGGGGTCGCGGTGCATGGCGGTCAGCACCACGCGGGCCACGTGGGCGCTGGCCCCGGGCAGGATCGGGCCGGCGGCCTTCATGCGGCCGTTGATTTCGGTGATGCGTCCGGCCACGGCCAGCACCTGGGCCGGCATGGCCGCGCCCGGGGTGGCGTAGCCGATCTGACTGCGCACCTCCGGGACCAGCCGACCCAGGCCGGGGGTCATCTCCAACTGGTCCAGGGCCTCCTGAAGCTCGATCAGGCATTGTCCCAGCCGAAGCTTGGGCTCCAGGTCGGCCAGGGCGTGCACCGGCCCCTGGCCCTGGCCCAGGGCCAGGCCGCCCACGATGGCGCGCCGCACCAAAAGCCGCGCCCGCTCCACCGCCGCCACCAGGCCCCAGCCCTTGGCCAACAGTGTCGCCACGGCCGAGGCCAGGGTGCAGCCGGTGCCGTGGGTGTGGGGGGTGTCCAGGCGGGGGCTGACGAACTCGTGGATCTGGCGTCCGTCGTAGAGCACGTCCACCAGCTCGGCCTGGTCCAGGTGGCCGCCCTTGATCAGGGCCGCGCCGGCGCCCATGGCCACCAGGTCGCGCGCGGCCTGGGCCATGGCCTGGGGCTCGCGCACTGGGTGGCCCAGGATCGCCTCGGCCTCGTCCAGGTTGGGAGTCACCAGGCTGGCCCGGGGGATGAGCCGGGTGCGCAGGGCGTCCAGGGCCTCGTCCAACAGGAGCCGGTCGCCGCCCTTGGCCGCCATCACCGGATCCACCACCAGCGGGGCGTCCACGCCATCCAGCAGCTCCACCGCCAGGTTGACCATGGCCGCGTTGTGCAGCATGCCGGTCTTGACCGCGTCCAGGCCGATGTCCCCGGCCACCGACTGGAACTGGGCCCGGACGAAATCCAGGGGCGTGGGCATCACCGCCTGGACCCCCCGGGTGTTCTGGGCGGTGAGAGCGGTGATGACGGTGGCGGCGTGACCGCCCAGGGCGGCCACCGCCTTGAGGTCGGCCTGGATGCCGGCCCCGCCGCCGGAGTCGGAGCCGGCCATGACCAATACTCTTGGAATCGACATGGCAATCTCCCCCATCACCGCCGGGGTGGCCCCATGGGGGCCGACGGCGGAAAAAAGAAAAAGCCGCCCGGCTGGGCGGCCCGCCATGGCGGCTAACGGAGCTGTCGGCCTGGATGGCGCGTTCCAGCCGTTCCCTTCGCCGGTATTACCCGGATCAGGTTCAAGGGGTTGCCTCGGCCCGCGAGGGCCAAGGCTCTCAGCCGCTGACGGACACCCCCCGGCGTCTCCAACCCTATCAACTGGGAGCGGAATAGTCAATCCAGGCCCCGGTCCGCGCGACCGTAACGTTTCTTGACGCCCCTGGCCCGGGCCTCTATAGTGATAGCAACCTCCCGGCATGTCACACGATAACGGCCGGGTAACTGGGGTAAAGCTCGGATGGCGCTGATCCGGCCACTGGAAGCGATAGGACGCGTGGTGATGCACGGTCTGGAGCAGGCAGGCGAGATCCTGCTGCTCCTGGTTCAGACCGCGCTGTGGCTTCTGCGCCCCCCCTGGCGGATGCGTCTGGTTTTCAAGCAGATGGAGTTCGTGGGGGTCAAATCCCTCAACGTCACCATCCTCACCGGGGCCTTCACCGGCGGGGTCTTCGCCCTCCAGACCTACCACGGCTTTTCCCTGTTCGGGGCCGAAAGCCTGGTGGGTTCCACCGTGGCCCTGGCCCTGGCCCGCGAGTTGGGACCGGTGTTGACCTCGCTGATGGTCACCGGCCGGGCTGGCAGCGCCATGGCCGCCGAGCTGGGCACCATGCGGGTCACCGAGCAGATCGACGCCCTCTACGTGATGGCGGTCAACCCGGTGCAATACCTGGTGCTGCCCCGGGTGGTGGCCTCGGTGGTCATGCTGCCCCTGCTGACCATCGTGGCTGACTTTGTCGGCATCATGGGCGGTTATGTGGTGGGAGTCCATCTGCTGGGCATCAACGCCGGCATCTTCGTGGCCAAGATCATCGAGTACGTGGACCCCGAGGACATCATGCAGGGTCTGTTCAAGGCCGCCATTTTCGGCCTGATCCTCTCCCTGGTGGGCTGCTTCAAGGGCTTCTACACTTATGGAGGGGCCGAGGGCGTGGGCCGGGCCACCACCGAGGCGGTGGTCCTGGCCAGCGTCACCATCCTGGCCGCCGACTACGTGCTCACGGCGCTGATGTTCTAGCCATGGCCCAACCCGAAGCCATCATCGAGCTGCGCGACATCCACAAGTCCTTCGGCGCCCAGAAGGTGCTGGATGGGTTGAGCTTGCTCGTGCCCCGGGGCCGGATCACGGTGATCATCGGCCGCTCCGGCGGGGGCAAGAGCGTCATCTTGAAGCACATGATCGGCCTGATCAAGCCCGACCGGGGGCAGGTGCTGGTGGACGGCCAGGACATTCGGCCCCTGGACGACCGCGAGATCAACCAGTTGCGCAAGCGCTTCGGCATGCTTTTCCAAGACGCGGCCCTGTTCGACTCCATGACCGTTTTCGAGAACGTGGCCTTCCCACTGCGCGAGCACAGCCGCTTCAATGAGAAAAAAATCCGGGAGGTGGTGGAGGAGAAGCTGGGTCTGGTGGGACTGACCGGTCACGGCGACAAGATGCCCAGCCAGCTCAGCGGCGGCATGCGCAAAAGGGCCGGACTGGCCCGGGCCATCGCCCTGGAGCCGGAGATCATCCTCTTCGACGAGCCCACCACCGGCCTGGACCCGCTGATGACCGACGCCATCAACCGCCTGATCAAGAACACCCAAGCCAAACTCGGCATCACGGCGGTGGTCATCAGCCACGATATTCAGGGGGCCTTCCAGGTGGCCCATCAAATCGCCATGCTCCATCAGGGCCGGATCATCGCCTCCGGATCGCCGGAAGCGATCCGCGACAGCGACGACGCGGTGGTGCAGCAGTTCATCCATGGCCGGGCCGAGGGGCCCATCGAGGTGCTTTAGGCCGGCGGACGGTTTTTGTTCTATACTGGCGACAGGTTCGGGGGCGTCAGCGCCCCGAAGGCGGCCAGGAGCGGGACGGAGCGATCATGGCGGGATTTTCCACCGAGGCCAAAGTTGGCGTGTTCGTGGTGGTGGGGCTTCTGCTCCTCACCTACATGACTCTCCGTTTGGGCAAGCTCCACTTTGGCGAGCCCGAGGGCTACCGGGTCTGGGGCGTCTTCGACACCGCCACCGGTTTGAAGAAGAACGCCCCGGTGGAGATGGCCGGCATCCAGATCGGCGTGGTGGACCGCATCGAACTGGACCAGGGCCAGGCCCGCATCACCCTGCGCATCGATCCCCGGGTCCAGTTGCCGGCCGACAGCGCGGCCTATATCCGCACCCGGGGTGTTTTGGGCGACAAGTACGTCGCGGTGGAGGCGGGCAGCCCCGGCGCGCCGCCGCTCAAGGACGGCGAGCAGCTGGCCAAGGCCCGGGTGCCCACCGATCTGGACCAGGTCATGGCCCGCATCGGCACCATCGCCGACGATATCAAGGACATCACCGCCTCGCTCAAGGTCAGCATCGCCTCGCCCGAGAGCCAGAGTAACATCACCGAAAGCCTGAACAATATCAAGGAGCTCACCGCCAGCCTCAAGGTGGTGGTGGCCGACAATCAGGAGCGTCTGAACCGGGTGGTGGTCAACCTGGACCGCTTCGCCGGCGACATGAGCCAGATCAGCGGCGACAACAAGCAGGCCCTGACCGAGACCATCCGCAACTTCCAGGTGGTCAGCGCCCAGTTGAGCCGCACCATCGGCGGGCTGACCTCGGTGGTGGAGAAGATCGACAAGGGCCAGGGCAGCATCGGGGCCCTGGTCAACGAGCGCCAGACCGTGGACGAACTGAACGCCACCCTGGGCTCGCTCAAGGAGATCACCAAGAAGATCGACCAGGGCAAGGGCAGCCTGGGCAAGCTGGTCAACGAGGACACCACCGTCACCCGGCTGGACGACGCGCTCACCAGCATCAACGACTACCTGGGCCGGGCCGACGCCTGGCGGGTCTACGTGGATTACCGCGGCGAGTATCTCTTCGGCGAGTCCTCCCTGCGCAGCACCTTGAACGTAAAGCTCCAACCCAAGGCCGACAAGTTCTACCTGATCGGCCTGGTGGACGACCCGGTGGGGCGCCGCACCGAGAAGGAGACCACCACCACCGTCTATCAGAACGGGCAGAGCTACCAGCGCAAGGAAAAGGTCACCACCATCGACAAGGACGATTTGAAGTGGAACGCCCAGATCGGCAAGCGGTTCTATGACGTCACCGCCAGGGCCGGCATCTTCTCCTCGCGCGGCGGCGTGGGCCTGGACTATCATATGTTCCGCGACGCCATGAAGCTGACCATGGAGGCCTACGACTTCCGGCAGGACGAAAACCCCCACCTGAAGTTCGCGGTGGACTACAGCTTCTGGAAATACTTCTATCTCACCGGCGGCGTGGACGACATCCTGAGCCAGGACGACCACTCAACCTTCTTTCTGGGCGCGGGCGTGACCTTCTACGACGACGACCTCAAGTTCCTGCTCACCAACGCGCCCAGGCCATGATTGGAGAGTCGGACATGTCCTTCCGTCACATCGCGGTGGCCAGCGATTTTTCCGAGGGCGCGGACGCGGCCTTCGTCATCGCCCGCGATCTGGCCCGCCAACACGGCGCGCGTCTGAGCGTGGTGCACGTCATCCCGCCCCTGATCACCCCCAGCCCGCTGTTGGACGACCTGGTGGTGGGAGAACTGGACCTGCGCCTGCGCGAGAATCTCAGCCAAAACGCCGACAGGGAGATCGCGCGGCGTTATCTGTCCCAGGCCGAGGGGTTGGTGACCCAGGCCGTGGTGCTGGAGGGCGACCCCACCTCCGAGTTGATGGCGTGGGTGGCCCAACAGGAGGTTGACCTGTTGGTGGTGGGGTCTACCGGGTTGTCGGGGCTGGCGGAGGTCTTTTTCGGCTCGGTGGCGGCCCGAGCGGTGCGCCGCGCGCCCTGCTCGGTGCTGGTGGCCCGCCGCCGCGCGACGGCCAAGTCCTAGACCATGCTTCCTCGTCTTGCCCCGCCCTTGAGTAGTTGACAACATGAGCCACCTAAAAGAATTCTGGCGGCAGGCGGCCCGGGAGTTGGCCGGGGACCGCTCCTTATGCCTGGCCACCATCGTGCGCCAGAGCGGGTCGGCCCCCCGGCCGTTGGGCACCGTCTTCGCGGTGGACCGCCGGGGAGGCATCATCGGCTCCATTGGCGGCGGCCGCCTGGAGGCCGAGGTCATGGCCATGGCGGCCCGGGTGCTGGACCGGGGGCGCACCGCCTTCATGGATTTCAGCCTCACCGGACGCGAGGCGGCGGAGCTGGAGATGATCTGCGGAGGAACGGTGCAGGTTTTCCTGGAGCCTCTGGCCGCCGACGACCCCGCCGCCCTGGAGTTGGTCCAGGAGTTGGCCAGGGAGGACGAATCGGTCCCGGGCCTGCTCTGGACCCGCTTGGACCCCGACGCCAAGGGCGCGGTGGCCGGACGCAAGGGCCTCTGGCGACCCGGCGCGGCGGGCGGGGCCGACAGCCCCGGTCCGGCCTGGGAGCCGGTGCTGTCCCTGGCCCTGGAGCAGGGCTCGGCCGGGATTTTCCGCCTGGACGACCAGCCGGAAGTTCTATTTTTACAGCCCCTGCGCGGCCAACCGGTGGTATATTTATTCGGTGGAGGCCACATCTCCTTGTACCTGGCCCCCTTGGTCAAGCTGGTGGGCTTCGGCCTGGTGGTGGTGGAGGACCGTCCCGAGTTCTGCAACCCCGAGCGCTTCCCGCAGGCGGACCGGCTGTTGGTGCGTCCCGCGGAGAAGGCCCTGGAGGGGCTGGAGCTGGGGCTCCAATCCTACGTGGTCATCGTCACCAGAGGCCATCTCCACGACAAGGAGATCCTGGCCCAGGCCCTGCCCCGGCCACTGGCCTACCTGGGCATGATCGGCTCGCGGCGCAAGCGGGCCCTGATCTACCAGGCGCTACTGGCCGAGGGCTTCGCTCAGGCCGATCTGGAGCGGGTTCACGCGCCCATCGGCCTGGACATCGGCGCCGACACCCCGGCCGAGATCGCCATCAGCATCGCGGCCGAGTTGATCGCGGTGCGCGCCGGCCTGAAAAAGGCCGGCGGGTTTTTGGCTCAGCAAACACCATCTTGGGAGAAGAAGACATGTCCCGCCGGTTAGGCATGTTGGCGTTGACTTTCGCCATGATTTGGGCGGCCGGTTGCGCGGCCAGCGCCAAGGACCAGATGGCCAAGCTCCAGGTCGGCATGAAACAGCCCCAGGTCGAGCAGATCCTTGGCAAGCCCGAGGAGGTCAAGCAGGTCAAGTTCAAGGGTCACGACGACTACTACGAGGTCTGGCAATACGCGATGGTGCCCGACACCCCGCTTTGCCCCAGCGAGGCCATTCCGCGTTTCGTCACCGACGTGGCCACCCTGGGTCTGGCCGAGATCGCCTGGACCAACGCCCAGGCCACCGCCCACTGGATCTATTTCCTGGACGGCGAGCTAGTCTACACCTCGGCCGCCTTCGACTGTCTGAATGGCGAGTTTTGCCAAGTCCGCCGCTCCCCGGCGCGCCAGCACAGCCGCTTGATGCCCTAGCCGGGTTGCCGGGGCGGGGGGTGGAAGGTATATTGCTTCGGTATGAATGACATAATCAACACCGACACCCCTGCGGCCCCGGCGGTGGATCCATCAGCTCCCTTGGCGGCGGGCAAACCCTTCGCCGAGTTCGACCTGCCCGAGCCTCTCTTGCGGGGGCTCCACGAAGCGGGTTACTTTCAATGCACCCCCATTCAGGAGCAGGCCATCCCTCTGGGTCTGGCCGGTCGCGACGTGGCCGGCGAGGCCCAGACCGGCACCGGCAAGACGGCCGCCTTCCTGGTCCCCATCCTGGCCCACCTGGTGCGCGACACCACCCGACAGCCCGGGCATCCGGCCTGTCTGATCATCGCCCCCACCCGGGAGCTGGCGGTCCAAATCCACAGCGACGCCGAGGCCATCGGCAAGTACTGCGACCTCAAGGTGGCGGCCATCTTCGGTGGTGTGGATTACGGCAAGCAGGCCCGCACCTTGCGCGAAGGGGTGGACATCGTGGTGGGCACCCCGGGCCGACTGATCGACTACATGAAGCAGAGGGTGCTCAACCCCAAGGACATGCGTTTTCTGGTCATCGACGAGGCCGATCGCCTGTTCGACATGGGCTTCGTGGCCGACCTGCGCTGGATCCTGCGCCGTCTCCCTCCCTACCACCAGCGCCAGTCCATGCTCTTCTCAGCCACCCTCAACTACCGGGTGCTGGAGCTGACCTACGAGTACATGAACCTGCCCCAGAAGGTGGCGGTGGTCACCGAGCGCCGCACCGTGGATCAGGTGACCCAGGAGCTCTATCACTGCTCCAAGTCCGAGAAGCTCAACCTGCTTCTGGGGTTGTTGCAGCGCGAGGAATGGACCCGGGTGATGATCTTCGTCAACACCCGTTATGCCGTGGACTGGCTGACCCACAAGCTGCAGGGCAACGGACTGCCGGCCGAGGGCATCAGCGGCAGCCTGGACCAGCGCAAGCGCCTGCAACTCATGGAGCGGTTCAAGAACGACGAGCTCAAAATCCTGGTGGCCACCAACGTCGCCGCCCGTGGCCTGCACATCGACGAGGTCAGCCACGTGATCAACTTCGACGTGCCGGCCGACCCCGAAGACTACGTGCACCGGGTGGGGCGGACGGCCCGGGCCGGGGCGGTGGGCAAGGCCATCACCCTGTGTTGCGACGAGTACGCCACCCATCTGCCCTACGTAGAGCAGTACCTGGGGGACAAGATTCCGGTCTGCTGGGCCGAGGACAGTTGGTTCCAGCCGGACCAGGCCGGCCCCTATCGCCCTACCCGCCGACGTCAGCCCCTGCCGCCCCGCCGGGAGGAGCCCCGCGACCGGCCGCCGCGCCAGCGCCGCCCCCGGGGCGAGCG
>JAIWNN010000130.1 GCA_020216805.1 Desulfarculus sp.
CTGGAAGGCGGCGCTCCCGCCGAGGCCCCGGCTCCCGCTCCTCCGGCCGCGCCCGCCCCGGCCGAAGCCGACGAGATCGACGACCTGGATTCGCTGCTGGCCGAGCTGGAGGCCGAGAGCCCCGCCGCAGACACCGCCGTGCCGGCGGTTGCGGCCGCGTCCCCGGCGGCGATGGCCGCGCCCGCGGCGACCGGCCTGGACCCGGCCGAGATGCGCGCCATCTTCGAGCGAGTCGCCCGCGAGGAGATCCAGCGCCTGGTGGGCGAACTGGCGCCACGTCTGGTGGCCGAGGCGGTGGAGCGAGAGATCGCCGCCCTGAAGGCCCAGGCCTTTGGCGGCAAACCCTCCGACGACAACGACAGCGTAGTAGATTGATCTCCGGCCCGGCGGGCCGGTGGGTGGCGGGGCTGGCGGCCCCGCCCTTGTTTTGTCCGCACCCGGCCCGGCATTCACGGCCAGGGTCTCAACCAGCAAGGAATAGGGCGATGACCACGCAATTGGAAAAATCCTACGAGCCGCGCCAGGTGGAGGAACGCTGGTACCGCTACTGGGAGGAGAACCAGCTCTTCCGGGCCGATCCCGCCTCGCCCAAGCCGCCCTATTCCATCGTCATCCCCCCGCCCAACGTCACCGGCCAGCTCCACATCGGCCACGCCCTGGACAACACCCTGCAGGACATCCTCTGCCGCTTCAAGCGCATGCGCGGCCACGAGGTGCTTTGGATGCCGGGCACCGACCACGCCGGCATCGCCACCCAGAACGTGGTGGAGCGCGAGCTGGCCAAGGAGGGCCTCAGCCGCCACGACCTGGGCCGCGACAAGTTCATCGAGCGGGTCTGGCGGTGGAAGGAGGAATACGGCGGCAAGATCATCAACCAGCTCAAGCGCCTGGGGGCCTCCTGCGACTGGAGCCGCACCCGCTTCACCATGGACGAGGGCCTGTCGCGCGCGGTGCGCGAGGTCTTCGTGCGGCTCTACGAAGAGGGCCTGATCTATCGCGGCGACTACATCATCAACTGGTGCCCCCGTTGCCACACCGCCCTGAGCGATTTGGAGAGCGAGCACGAACCGGTCCAGGGCGGGCTCTACTACATCCGCTATCCCTTCAAAAACGGCAAGGGCCACCTCACCGTGGCCACCACCCGGCCCGAGACCATGCTGGGCGACACCGCAGTGGCCATCAATCCCGATGATCCGCGCTACCAGAACCTGGCCGACGACCGCGTGATCCTGCCCCTGATGAACCGCGAGATCCCGGTGATCAAAGACGGCTATGTCTCCCTGGATTTCGGCACCGGCGCGCTCAAGGTCACCCCGGCCCACGATCCCAACGACTTCGAGCTGGGCAAGAAGCATGGCCTGCCGGCCATCCGGGTGATGGACGACAGCGGGCGGATCAACGCCCAGGGCGGGGCCTACGCCGGCCTGGACCGCTTCGAGGCCCGCAAGAAGGTCCTGGCCGACCTGGAGGCCCTGGGGCTGTTGGAGAAGCAGGAGCCCCTGGCCCACAACGTCGGCCACTGCTACCGCTGCAAGACCATGGTGGAGCCGATCCTGAGCCAGCAGTGGTTCGTGAAGGTGGAGCCCCTGGCGGCCGAGGCCCTCAAAGCCGTCCAGGAGGGGCGCACCCGCATCGTGCCGGCCATGTGGACCAAGACCTATTACGAGTGGATGACCAACATCAAGGACTGGTGCATCAGCCGCCAGATTTGGTGGGGCCATCGCATCCCGGCCTGGTATTGCGACTGCGGCGAGATGATCGTCAGCCGCACCACGCCGACCGCTTGCCCCCAGTGCGGGGCGAGCGAGCTGCGCCAGGAGACCGACGTGCTGGACACCTGGTTCAGCAGCGGCCTGTGGCCTTTCTCCACCATGGGCTGGCCGGACCAGACCCCGGAGCTCAAAAAGTTCTACCCCACCAGCTGCCTGGTCACCGGCTTCGACATCCTGTTCTTCTGGGTGGCCCGCATGATGATGCTGGGGATCAAGTTCATGGACCAGGTGCCTTTCCACGACGTCTGCATCCACGCCCTGGTGCGCGACGCCCAGGGCCAGAAGATGAGCAAGTCCAAGGGCAACGTCATGGACCCGCTCATCATCATGGACCAGTTCGGCACCGACGCCTTCCGCTACACCCTGGCCGCCTTCGCCGCCCAGGGCCGCGACATCCGCATGAGCGAGGAACGCATCGCCGGCTATCGCAACTTCGTCAACAAGCTCTGGAACGCGGCCCGCTTCACCCTGATGAACCTGGAGGGCGATCTGGACGCCGACCCCGGCCTGGAGCCCTCGTTGGAGGACCGCTGGATCATCAGCCGGGTCAGCCGCGCGGCGGCCGAGGCGGCGGCGGCCATCGAGGACTACCGCTTCAACGACGCGGCCAGCGCCCTCTACCAGTTCACCTGGCACGAGTTCTGCGACTGGTATCTGGAGTTGATCAAGGCTCCGCTCTACAACGCCGCCGACCCCGCCCGCCAGGCCGCCACCCGGCGCACCCTGCGCGAGGTCTTCTCGCGGCTGCTGCGGATGCTGCACCCCCTGATGCCTTTTGTCACCGAGGAGCTCTGGCAGCGTCTGCCTGGGACCGAGGGCTCGATCATGCGCGCGCCTTGGCCTGAGGGCCATCCCGGCGAGCTGGATCCGGCGGCCGAGGCCGACCTGGGCCTGGTGATGGAGGTGATCGGCGCGGTGCGCAACATCCGCGGCGAGATGGGCCTCAACCCCGGCCAAACCCTGCCCCTGGTGGTCATCGCCCACGACGACCACGCCGGCCAGGTGCTCCGGCAGCAGGCCCCCCGGGTGGCGGGCCTGGCCCGCCTGGGCGACATCGCCTGGGCGGCCGAGGGCCAGGCCCCGGCCAAGGCCGCCAGCGCGGCGGTCAGCGGCCTGACCCTCTACGTGCCCCTGGAGGGCCTGGTGGACTTCGCGGCCGAGGCCGCCCGCCTGGAGAAAGAAATCGCCAAGCTGGTCAAGGAGACTGAGTCCAGCCGCAAGAAATTGGCCAACGAGGGATTCCTGGCCAAAGCCCCGGCCGAGGTGGTGGAGAAGGAACGGGCCAAGGTGGAAGAGGCCGACAGCAAGCTGGATCGCCTGCGCGCCAGCCTGGAGCGGATGAAAAGCTTCCTGTAGGGCCGCGCCAGGCGTCATTTTCTGGGCCGCGCCGAATCGATCCCGGCGCGGCCCAGCTCTTTAGCCTTCGGCGCGGGACAGGGCCTCGTCCGGTTCGGGATCGGCGGGCGTCGTCGCTCGCTTGCCCTGGGCGGCCGCGAAATGTTAGCCTCTTCCATCAGCCCATGATGACGGAGGCCAGCCTTGCCGCGACCGCGCAAACCCCGCCACTGCCAGGGCGCCGCCCCCGGGGAAGCCTTCAAGCCGGCCGGCCGACCGCTGCGCGAGCTGGACCAACTGGTGTTGGCGGCCGACGAGTTGGAGGCCATGCGCCTGTGCGACCTTTTGGGCCTGACCCAGGCCGCGGCCGGGGAGCGCATGGGCGTCAGCCGGGCCACGGTGCAGCGCACGGTCAAGAGCGCCCGGGCCAAGGTGACCCGGGCCCTGGTGGAGGGCGCGGCCCTGATCCTGCGATCTCCGGCCGTGACTGAAGACGCACCAGCCGGAGAATGATCATGGACGCCTGCCCCACCGTGCTGACCGGCGAGACGATGCGTCTGATCACTCCCGGCGCCCCGGAGTATCTGTCCCTGGTGCTGGACTTTTGCGAGCACGCCGCCCGTTTGGCCGGGTTTGGGGACCACGGGGCGCGGCGTTGCCGCCTGATCGCCGAGGAGCTCTTCCACCGGGTGGCCCGGGAATGCCGGGAGGCGGGTCGCCGCGACCCATGTCAGTTGGAGGCGACCCTCACCGCCGACGGCCTGAACCTCTGCCTGACCACCGACCACCTGAGCTGGGACCCGGAGAACGAGCCGGCCTACAGCCTGGCCGAGGTCCTGGAGGGGGCGGAGCCGGCCGGCCTGGGCCTGCACCTGGTCAAACGCTACGCCAAGGCCATCACCCTCACCCGACGGGGGCCCAGCCGCGAACTCTGCCTGAGCCTGCCGCGCGAGAGCGACGACCAGGGCGTCCACCCCTGGCACCGCCTGGTGCCCAGCCTGGCCCCGGGGGTCAGCCTCAAGCCGGTGGAGAAGGACGGCCGCCTGGTCTACAAGCTGGAGCACGCCGCCCGGGGCAAGACCTACCTGGCCCGGGCCCTGGCCCACCAGGTGCTGACCCTGGTGGACGGCCGCCAGACCTTCGGCCAGATCATGGCCCAGACCATGAAGGTGATGCCCGAGACCGGCCGCCACAAGCTGGAGGATTTGTTCCAGGTGTTGATGGATCGGGGGGTGGTGACGGTGCGCAGCCTGGAGCGGCCGGAGGCCGAGATCGAGGTGCGCCAGATGCTGGAGCCCCGCACCCTCCAGGCCCTGAGCGCCTACCAGAAAGTCGCCAAGGAGGGTGAACCCCCGCAGGGCTAGGAGCTTCGGTCAGCCGCCGAACCGCAGGAGGCGCTTAAAAGCCTGCTGGCCGGCAGAGGGCTGCTTCCTTCTTGGCTTTCGTAGGGGCGGGGTTTATCCCCGCCCTGTATTTAGCAGGGGGACACAGGGCGGGCGGGGATAAACCCCGCCCCTACGAAGAAGGTATGCGACGAACCGCCAGGCGGTGTCAGCGGGGGTCTTCCGGCCCCAGCCCCGCCTCCAGGCGGTGGCAGAAGCCGGCCAGGATCACCAAGAGGCCCAGGATCAGGCCCATCAGCAAGAGGCTGGCCTTGGTGCCCAGCCAGAGGATCAGGAAAAAGCTGGCCCCCAGGGTGCCGAAGATGCTGCCCAGGGTGCTGACGGCGTAGAGATTGCCCGCGCCCCGGCCCACCCGTCCCAGGTCCTTGACCATCAGCTGCACCAGGTAGGGCGAGATCGCGCCCTGGAAGATGGTGGGCAGGGTGAAGAGCACCAGGCTGGCGGTCAAGGGCCCCAGGCGCTCGCCCAGGTCCAGCTCGAACAGCCAGTCGCACAGCGGCCAGGCCACGAAGGGATAGAGCGAGACCAACAGCGACGGGGCAAGCAGCAGCAGGGCCAGGCCGGCGAAGGAGGCCCCGCGCTCGGCCAGGACCCCGCCCAGGTAGTAGCCCGCCGCCAGGCCCAGCATGAACACGCTGATCAGGCTGCCCCAGACGAAGATGCTGTTGCCGAAAAACGGGGCCAGCACCCGGCTGCCCAGGATCTCCACCGCCATCACCACCGCCCCGGAGGCGAAGGCGATCAGGTACACGGCCAGGCCCAAAAACTTGCGCGGGTTCATGGCAGGGGCGACTTGTCCTTCTGGTGGCGCATCAGGTTCACCGGCGCGTAGTCGTCGCTGAGCACCGGGGCCTCCACCTGGCGTTGGCTGTAGTGGTCGTATTCGGTTTCCACCAGCTCGGCCAGGTCGAAGCTCCAGGGCTTGTCCTTGGTCAATGCCCGGGCCCGGGCCACCGCCGCGCCGGCCTCCACCTTGCCCGGCTCGGCCAGAGCCAGGAAGATGTAGTTGCCGCCGCCGCCGGCCCGCAGCAGGTAGAGCTGGGGAAAGACGGCCTGGTAGGTCTTGATCTGGGCGGTGAAGAAGCGGTTCATGTCCGCCGACCAGATGTTGCTGGCCACCACCCCGCCAGGGTTGAGCCGGCGCTTGACCAGTTCCAGGAACTCGCGGGTGGTGAGGTGGAAGGGCACCGCCTGGTCGTTGTAGGCGTCCAGGAAGATCAGGTCGTAGCGCTGGGGGTTGCGCTTCAGAAAAAGGCGGCCGTCCTGGGTGAAGACCTTCATGGCCGGGTCCGGCCGGAAGCCCAGGTATTGCTCCGCCACCCGCGCCACCTCGGGGTCGATCTCGGCGATGTCGATGACGACCCGCGGCTCAACCAGGCGCAGGTACATGGGCATGCTGCCGCCGCCCAGACCCACGAACAACGCCCGGGACGGTGGGCGGTCCAGGAAGGCCAGGGCCGCGAAACCGCTCTTGGTGTAGGCGAAGGTGAGGTGCTCGGGGTGGCCGGGCTTGACCACGCTCTGGTGGCCCATGGCCCGGTTGAAGGACAGATAGCGCAGGCCCTGGGAGTCCTCCATCACCAGCAGATGATGATAGAGACTGTCGGTTTCGTAGATGGTGCGCAGTTGCAGGGCCTGGCCGCCGCTGGGCGTGACCAGGTCCAGCAGAAACCCCAGGCCCAGGGCCAGCAACGCGCCCGCCAGGAGCCTGGCCTTGGCCAGGGATGGGCGCATGGCGCGGCTCGCCGCCATACCTCTAGTTGCGCAGGGCGCCGGCCGGGGCCGGCAGGCGTCCGCCCCGGGCGATGAAGCGCTCGCCGGAGAAGCGGTTGACCGGCATGATCGGGGCGCGGCCCAGCAGGCCGCCGAAGTCCACCGCATCGCCGGGGACCCGTCCCGGGGCCGGGATGACCCGCACCCCGGTGGTCTTGTGGTTGACCATGCCGATGGCCAGCTCGTCGGCGATGATGGCGGCCAGGGCGTGGGCCGGGGTGTCGCCGGGCACCGCGAACATGTCCAGACCCACCGAGCAAACCGCGGTCATGGCCTCCAGCTTCTCCAGCGAGAGCGCCCCGCACTCCACCGCCTCGATCATGGCCAGGTCCTCGGAGACCGGGATGAAGGTGCCCGACAGCCCGCCCACGTGGCCCGAGGCCATGGCCCCGCCGCGCTTGACGGCGTCGATGAGCAGCGCCAGGGCGGCGGTGGTGCCGGGCGCGCCCACCTGCTCCAGGCCCATGGCCTGCAGGATGCGGCCCACGCTGTCGCCGACCATGGTGGTGGGGGCCAGGCTGATGTCCACCACCCCGAAGGCCACTCCCAGCCGCCGGGCCAGCTCGCGCCCCACCAGCTCGCCGGCCCGGGTGATCTTGAAGACCGTGCGCCGGATCACCTCGCTGAGCATGGTCAGGTCGCAGTCGGGGTATTTCTCCACCACCGCCCGCACCACCCCGGGGCCGCTGATGCCCACGTTCAGGGCCACGTCGCCCTCGCCGCCGCCGTGGAAGGCTCCGGCCATGAAGGGATTGTCCTCCGGCGCGTTGGCGAAGGCCACGAACTTGGCGCAGGCCAGGGCGTCGTCGCTGGTGGCGGCCATGGCCTTGAGGATCTGGCCCAGGCGGGCCACCGCGTCCAGGTTCATGCCGGCGGCGGTGCTGGCCAGGTTGAGGAAGCCGCAGATGCGGTTGGTCCGGGAGAGGCACTCCGGCAGCGCTTCCATCAGACGGCAGTCGGCGGCGGTCATGGCCTTCTGCACCAGGGCCCCGAAGCCGCCGATGAAGTCCACCCCGGCCTCGCTGGCGGCCCGGTCCAGGGCCTGGGCCAGGACCAGGGGCGCGTCGGGCTCCGGGCAGGGCTCGATCAGCCAGGCGGCCGGGGTGATGGACAGGCGCTTGTTGACGATGGGCAGGCCCAGGTCCTGGCTGACCGCCTCGGCCTCGGCCTTCAGGCGCGCGCCCAGGCCGGCCAGGCGCTCATGGGCCAGTCCGGCCAGCTCGGCCGCGTCCGGGCGCACCAGGTCCTTGAGGTTCACGCCCAGGGTGACCGCGCGGATGTCGAAATTGTGGAAGAGGATCATTCCCGCGGTCTCGAAGGCCTCTTCCACGCTGAAGCTCATGACGGTTCGCTCCCGGTCCTAGACCCGATGCATGGCCTTGACCACGGACTCGGAATGGACCATCACCGTCAGCCCCATGGTCTGGCCCAGGTGGTCCAGGTCGCGGCGCAGGCCGGCCGGTCCGGAGTCGCAGTCGCTGATGTCCACCAGCATGTTCATGACGAAGGTTCCGTCCATGACCTTCTGCTGCACGTCCTCGATGTTGGCCCCGTGCTGGAAGAGCAGGGTGGAGACCCGGGCGATGATGCCCTTCTGGTCGCCGCCGATCACCACCACCAAGACTCGTTCCTTGTCCATGGCTCGTCCGTCCCCTTATCCGCCCAGCCCCTGCCCGTGGGGGCAGTGGGGCAGGAGATCGCATTGGCCGCAGAGCGGCTTGCGGGCCTGGCACAGCCGCCGGCCGTGCCAGATCATCTGGTGGCTGAAAAGCGTCCAGCGCTTTTTCGGGATGATCTCCATCAGCGCCAGCTCCACCTTGGCCGGGTCCTCCTGGTCAGTGAGGCCCAGGCGACGGGCCACCCGCCCCAGGTGGGTGTCCACCGTGATGCCGGGGATGCCGAAGGCGTTGCCCAGCACCACGTTGGCGGTCTTGCGCCCCACTCCGGGCAGCTTCACCAGCTGGTCGAGATCGGCCGGCACCCGGCCGCCGTGACGCTCCACCAGGCCCCGGGCCATGCCCAACAGCGATTTGGCCTTGTTGCGGAAAAAGCCGGTGGGCCGGATGATCTCCTCCAGCTCGGCCGGATCGGCCATGGCCAGGGCCGCCGGGTCGGGATAGCGGGCGAACAGGGCCGGGGTGACCCGGTTCACCTGCTCGTCGGTGCACTGGGCCGAGAGGATGGTGGCCACCAGCAGCTGGAAAGGTCCGTCAAAGTGCAGGGCGCACTCGGCGGCCGGGTAAAGCCGGTCCAGGGCCGCCAGGATGGCGGCCACCCGCCCGGGCGGGGGCGGGACAAAGCCGGCTGGACCGGCCGTGGCCAAGCCTACGGCTCCACTACCTCGGCCTTTTCGATCACCACCGGCTCGTTGGGCACGTCGTCGAACATGCCCTTGCTGCCGGTGGGCACGGCCTTGATCTTGTTGACCACGCCGTGGCCCTTGACCACCTTGCCGAAGACGCAGTAGCCCCAGCCCTGCGCGTTCTTGGCCTTGTGGTTCAGGAACTCGTTGTTCTTCACGTTGATGAAGAACTGGGCGGTGGCGCTGTGGGGGTCCTGGGTGCGGGCCATGGCCACGGTGTAGGCCTCGTTCTTCAGCCCGTTGTCGGCCTCGTTCTCGACCGGGTTCTTGGTGGGCTTCTGCTGCAGGTCCGGGGTCATGCCGCCGCCCTGGATCATGAAGCCGTTGATCACCCGGTGGAAGATGGTGCCGTCGTAGTGGCCGGACTTGACGTAGTCCAGGAAGTTGGCGGTGGTTTTGGGGGCTTCGGTGGCGAAGAGCTCGATGTCGATCTCGCCCATGTTGGTGGTCAGGCGAACCACGGGATTTCTCCTTTCGTTCTGGGCCCAGGCCGCGCCCCCCAGGCAGAGAACCGCGGCCAGGAAAATCGTAAAGGAAACGGTGGCTATTCTCGTCGCGCGACTGCGTCCACTCACGCTCGCACTCCAATCTCGCCGACCCTGAAAAAGGGTCTGGCAGCGGCCGGATAGTCCGGGGGTTGGCCGGCGCGCACTCATGCCTGGCGCCAAAGCGGTATCGCCGGGGAGTGGTGGCGTGCTCTGCGTAGGGGCGGGGTTGATCCCCGCCGGCTTCCATCTCCCGGCCTGGGCAGGCCGGCGGAGATGAACCCGGCCCCTACGAAAACCGGCCGCAATTGTTGTTCCTGATGTCAACCAAGCCGTGTTTCGCCCGCCAGGCCGTCCCCTTGGCACGCGCCGGGGCCCAAGCTTGAATTATGTACCAGAAAACGGCCTGGATGACCAACGATTCGGCCTGGAGAACCATCCTCAGATGCCCAACAACAGCTTGGCGGTCGAGAAATAGATCAAAAGCCCGGTGATGTCCACGATGGTGGTCAGGGCCGGACTGGCCACCACCGCCGGGTCGAACTTCAACCGGGCGGCCAGCAGCGGCAGCGCGGCGCCGATCAAGGTCGCCGTGACCACCTGGATCGCCAAGGCCAGGGCGATGGCCAACCCGATCAAGGCCAAGGGGAACCCCCCGGTTCCACCTTCGGAATCGCTGGACAGGAATAGCACTTTCCCAAAACTGAGCACTCCCAGCGCCAGCGCCAGCAGCGCCGAGACCCTGAACTCCTTCCACAGGATGCGCAACACATCGGATGGGCTCACCTCGCGCAGGGCCAAGGCCCGCACGATCACCGTGGCGGACTGGCTGCCGGTGTTGCCGCCGGTGTCGGCCACCATGGGCATGTAGAGGGCCAGGATGAGCAGGTTCATCAGGGTCGTTTCGAAGTTGTGGATGATCAAACCGGACACCAGACCCACCGCCGCCAGGCCCGTGATCCAATAAAATCGGTTGCGGAAATGGGTCCAGACCGGGGTGGCGAGATAGGCCCCCGCCTCGTGACGGCCGGCGATGGCCATCAACTTCTCCATGTCCTCGGTGTGCTCCTGGTTGATGACGTCGATGGCGTCGTCGTGGGTGACGATGCCCACCAGCACGCCCTGGGAGTCCACCACCGGCAGGGCGATCAGATTGTATTTGGCGATCTTGTGGGCGGCCTCCTCCTGGTCCTCATCGACTCGGGCCTGGATCAGGTCCCGGTGCATCACCTGGGCGATGACGGTCTCCGGCCTGGCCAGGATCAAATCCTTGAGCGATACGAAGCCGATCAACTTGCGGTCGGCGTCCACCACGTAGGAGTAGTAGATGGTCTCCTTGTCGGGGGCTTCGCGGCGCAGCCTGGCCAGGGCCTGGCTGACCGTGACCTCCGGAGGCAGCACCGCGTAGTCCGAGGTCATGATGGCGCCGACGGTGCCCTCGGGATGCATGGTCAGGCGCCGGATATCCTCCCGCTCGGCCTGGGCCAGGGCGGGCAGCACCTCCTCCTGGCGGTCCTCGGGGATGCGCTTGAGCAGGTCCACCCGCTCGTCGGGGGGCATGTGGGTCAGGATGGCGGCGAAGTCTTGGCGCGACATGGACAACGCCAACTGGACTTGGCTCGCCTCGTCGAGGTTGGCGAAGACGGTGGCCCGGTCCTGGGGACCGAGGGCCATCAGCGCCCGCCAGCTCTCCTCCGGGGACAGCTCGGTCAGGGCCTCGGCCATCCGCACCGGGTTGACCGATGCGCCCAGGTTGGACACCTCTTTGATTTTGTTGTCGGAAAGCAGAGCCCGCAGGCTAGAGGCGAGTCGCCCATTCTTCATCATCCACCTCCGAATTTCCCCGCAAGGAAGTTCGCAGGCGGAGTCAGCGGCTAGGCGTCAACTCGCGAACGGGCTTCCCATGGCAGGGGTGCATCAAAAAATTCAGTAAATGATCTTCGGCAACTACCACCAGGGTCGTCCATACTTGCCTCCTTGGGTTGGGGTGACGCTTGGCGCTGACCTGCATCTTTACGCCTCGGAAGAGACATTGGCAAGCCACATTTCGCAGACGCGCCTCCCCGCTCAGAGGATCACCATCTGGCGGATCAGGCGGATCACGTCGGTTGGATCGTCCATCACCCGGATCAGGTCCAGATCCTCGGGGCTGATCATCTCGTGGCGGACCAATTGGTCGCGGAACCAGTCCACCAGGCCGTTCCAATAGTCGCTGCCGATCAGGATCACCGGAAAGGGGCGGATGCGCTGGGTCTGGATCAAGGTGATGGCCTCGGCCAACTCGTCCAAGGTGCCGAAGCCGCCGGGCATGACGATGTAGGCCACCGAGTATTTTACGAAAATGACCTTGCGCACGAAGAAGTAGCGGAAGGATAGGCGCACGTTGGCGTAGGGGTTGGGCCGCTGTTCGAAGGGCAGCTCGATGTTCAGCCCCACCGAATGGCCGCCGGCCTCGGCCGCGCCCTTGTTGCCCGCCTCCATCACTCCCCCGCCGCCGCCGGTGATGACCGAGAACCCGGCCTCCACCAGCCGCCGGCCCAATTCCTCCGACAGGCGGTAGACGTCGCTGCCGGGCTTGACCCGGGCCGAGCCGAAGATGCTGACGCCCTTGGGCACATTGCTCATGGTGTCGATGGCGTCGACGAACTCGCTCAGGATGCGGAACATGCGCCAGGATTCCCGGGCGCTCAGGTTGTCGATGACATATTGCTGCTGGTCGAGGATGTCGCGCATCGCGCTCCGCCGGGTTGAGGGTGGTGGGACTGGGGCGGCGCTTGCGGGCCGCTCAACCGAACTATACTATTGTTCGACGCGAAAACATGTCAAGCCAAGCCATTTTCGTCCTTAAACAACCACAGCCGGGAGGCGGCATGAGAATCACCTGCCTGGGCGCGGCCCGCACGGTCACCGGTTCGTCCTATCTGGTGGAGAAAGACGGCGACACCTGCTTCCTGGTGGACTGCGGGTTGTTCCAAGGCAGCCAGCAGTTGGAGCGGCGCAACTGGATGGCCACCAGCTACCGCCCGCGCGATCTGGACGCGCTGTTCATCACCCACGCCCACATCGACCACAGCGGTCTGACTCCCCGCCTGGTCCGCCTAGGCTACAGCGGGCCGATCTACTCCACCACGGCCACCTGCGAGCTGCTGCGCATCCTGTGGCTGGACTCGGCCCACATCCAGGAGATGGAGGCCGAGTGGCAGAGCAAGAAGAACCGCCGCTCGGGCGGGACCCCGGTGGAACCCCTTTACGAGACCGCCGACGCCGAGGCGGCCGTCGCCCTGCTGCGCCCGGTGGAGCTGGAGCAAGAGCGCGAGTTCCTGCCCGGGGTCAAGGCCCGCTTCGTGCAGGCCGGCCACATCCTGGGCGCGGCCAGCCTCTTGTTGACGTTGAAGGTGGATGGCGGCATCCACCGGGTGGGCTTCTCCGGCGACCTGGGCCGGCCCGGGGCCCTGATCGTGCCCGACGCCGACCAGTTGCCCCGGCCCGACACCCTGTTCATGGAGACCACCTACGGCAACCGCCGCCACAAATCCCTGGAGGAGAGCCAGAACGAGCTGTTGGCCGTGATCAAACAGGCCTATGCCGAGGGCGGCAAGGTGCTGATCCCGGCCTTCGCGGTGGAGCGCACCCAGGACCTGCTTTACACCCTGGCCACCGCCTACCGCTATGGCGAGCTCCCGGAGGACATGCCCATCTTCCTGGATTCGCCCCTGGCTATCGCCGCCACCGAGATCTTCCGCAAGCACCCGGAGTTTTACGACGATCACGCCAATGGCCTGCTCAAGCAGGGCATCGACCCCCTGGACCTGCCCAACCTGCGCTACACCGCCTCCACCGAGGAGAGCCGGGCCATCAACGACCACCAGGGACCGGCGGTGATCATCGCCGGCAACGGCATGGCCACCGCCGGGCGGATCAAGCACCACCTGAAGCACAACCTCTGGCGCAAGGACTGCCACGTGGTCCTGGTGGGCTTTCAGGCCGCCGGCACCACCGGCCGGGCCCTGGTGGAAGGCGCGGCCAAGGTGCGCATCTTCCGCGAGGAGGTGGCGGTCAACGCCCAGATCCACACCATCGGCGGCTTCAGCGCCCACGCCGACCAAGGCGAGCTTTTGGAATGGCTGGGGGCTCTGGCCCACCCCGGTTTGGACGTCTATCTGATGCACGGCGAGGAGACCTCGGCCGGGGCCTTCCGTAAGCTGGCCAGCGAACGCCTGCCCAAGGTTCGCTTCCATCTGCCGCGCATCGGCGATGCCATCCACCTGCGTCCCCTGGCCGCCGCCCCGGCCAAGGCCAGCGGCCTGCCGGAGCGCGCCCGGGATCTCTCCCGCCGTCTGGAGGAGTTGGCCGCGCGCCTGGCCCAGGGCCAGCCCGCGCCCGAGGGCCTGGAGAGCGCCATCGCCCAGTTGGAGCGCCTGGCGGCGGGGGAGACGGAGTAGCGCGTGTCCCGTCAGGATCTGTTGCATCGGGTGATGAAACCCGCCCGCTACCTGGGCGGGGAGGCCGGGTCGGTGGTCAAGGACCCCGACCAGGTCCGCCTGTCCCTGGCCCTGGTCTTTCCCGAGACCTACGAGATCGGCATGAGCCACCTGGGGCTCAAGGTGCTCTACGAGGCGCTGGCCCCCCGGCCCGAGGTGGCGGCGGAACGGGTCTTCATGCCCTGGGTGGACCTGCTGGACCTGATGGTCCAGAACGGCGAGCCGCCCTGGGCCCTGGAGAGCGGCCGTCCCCTGGGGGCCTTCGACGTGGTGGGCTTCTCCCTGGGCTACGAGCTGACCTACACCAACGCCCTTCTGCTGCTCAAGCTGGCCGGCATCCCCCTGCGCCGGGCCGAGCGTGGCCCGGAGCATCCCCTGGTCATCGCCGGCGGTTCGGCCATGGTCAACCCCGAGCCCCTGGCCGACTTCCTGGACCTGGTGGTGGTGGGCGAGGCCGAGGAGCTGATCCACGAGCTGGTGGATCTGCTGATCCAGGCCAAGGAGGAGGGCTGGGACCGGCCGACCCTCCACCGCCGGGCCATGGCCATCCCCGGGGTCTACGCCCCGGCGCTCTTCGAGCCGGTCTACACCGACGGCCGGCTCCAGGAAATCAAGGCCCTGGACCCGGAGCACCCCCGGGTGCGCCGCCGGGTGGTGGCCGACTTGGGCGCCCACCGGCCGCCCTTGAATCGGGTCTGCCCGGTGGTCTCCCCGGTGCACGACCGGGTGGGCCTGGAGGTGGCCCGGGGCTGCACCCGGGGCTGCCGCTTCTGCCAGGCCGGCTACATCTATCGCCCGGTGCGCGAGCGCGAGCCGGGCCAGGTGATGGACGTGGCCTTGGAGGCCATCGCCGCCACCGGCCAGGAGGAGCTGGCCCTGCTGTCGCTCTCCACCGGTGACTACACCTGCATCGAGCCCCTGGCCCAGGCCCTGATGGACGCCCTGGCCGCGCGCAAGGTGTCGCTTTCCCTGCCTTCCCTGCGCCTGGATTCGCTCACCCCGGAGCTGATCGAGCAGATCAGGCGGGTGCGCAAGACCGGCTTCACCCTGGCCCCGGAGGCCGGCAGCCAGCGCCTGCGCGACGCCATCAACAAAAACCTGAGCGAGGAGCAGATCCTGGCCACCACCCGCCAGGTCTTCGGCCTGGGTTGGAACCTGGTCAAGCTCTACTTCATGCTGGGCCTGCCCGACGAGACCGACGAGGACGTCGCCGCCATCGGCGAGTTGGCCTCCCGCGCCGCCCGCCAAGGCCGGGCCCGGGGCAAGCGGCCGCTGATCCACGCCAGCCTGGGTCTCTTCGTGCCCAAACCCCACACCCCCTTCCAGTGGGAGGCCCAGTTGGACCTGGAGGCGGCCAAGGCCCGCCTGGACCAGGCCAAGCGCGGCATCACCGACCCCAAGGTCAAGAGCAAGTGGAACAGCCCCCAGCAGAGCATCCTGGAGGGCGTGCTCAGCCGGGGCGACCGCCGGGTGGGCCGCGCCCTGGAGCTGGCGGTGGAAAAAGGCTGCCGTTTCGACGGTTGGAGCGACCAGTTGCGCTTCGACCGCTGGCTGGAGGCCCTGGCCGAGGCCGGATTGGACCCGGCCGAGTACCTGCGCGCCCGCGATCCGGGCGAGGTCCTGCCCTGGGACCACGTCGACGCCGGGGTGGACAAGCGCTTCCTCCTGGCCGAGCGCGACAAGGCCCGCCAGGGGGTCTCCAGCGGCGACTGCCGCACCGGGCGCTGCCTGGACTGCG
The DNA here is from genome assembly GCA_020216805.1 of Desulfarculus sp. Lineage (GTDB taxonomy): Bacteria > Desulfobacterota > Desulfarculia > Desulfarculales > Desulfarculaceae > JACRDC01. The sequence goes on from JAIWNN010000130.1 coordinate 15,350, forward strand.
GGGCCTGCGACCACAAGGCCGTCAAGCCCCGCCTGGCCAAGGGCGGCCTGATCGCCCCGCCGCCGCCTCCGCCCCCGCCGGAGGACGACCGCCGGGTTTGGCGCTTCGTGCTGCACAAGACCGGGCCGGCCCGCTTCCTGGGCCATCTGGAGATGATCAGCCACCTGGTGCGGGGCTTCCGCCGCGCCGGCCTGGAGCTGGCCCACAGCCTGGGCTTCCATCCCCACCCCCTGCTCAAGAGCGATTCCGCCCTGCCCCTGGGGGTGGAGAGCCTGGCCGAGGTGTTGGAGGTGACGCTCCTGGGCGGTCCCGGGGCCGAGGAGATCGCCCGCCGGGTGAACCCGGTCCTGCCCGAGGGCCTGTCCCTGCACCAGGGCCGGGCCGGTCTGCCGGGAGAGGACTTGCGCGAACCGGACCTGGTGACGTATTTTGTACGGTGCGACACCAGGTTGGAGCCCCAGGCCCTGGAGGAGTTCGCCGCCGCGCCCGAGGCCGTTTTCGAGCGCGACACCCCCAAGGGACGGCGGGTGATCGACCTCAAGGCGGCCATCCGCGAAATGCGCCTGGAGGATGGCGGTCTGATGCTGACCGTGGGCAAGGCCGGGGGGAGGCCCAAGCCTTCCGAGGTGCTGATGGCGGTTTTCGGCCTGGGGCGCGACGCCGCCCAGGCGGCCCGGGCGCTGAAAATGGCGGCCCGGCGCGAGGAAGGCTAACTTGGCCAACACCCTGCTCATCAACGCGCGCTCCTACGAGACCCGCGTGGCCCTGCTGGAAAACGGCCAGGTGGTGGAGGTCTACGTGGAGCGCCACAAGCAGGGCTCCCTGGCCGGCAACATCTACCTGGGCCGGGTGGCCCGGGTGCTGCCGGGCATGCAGGCCGCCTTCGTGGACATCGGCCTGGCCAAGGCCGCCTTCCTCTATGTCAGCGACGTCTACGAAACCCCGGACCTGGACGCCATGGAGACCGGCGAGGCGGGATTGGCCAAGTCGGGCCGGGGCGAGCCGCCCCGGATCGAGGACCTGCTGCGCGAGGGGCAGGAGATCATGGTCCAGATCTCCAAGGAGCCTCTGGGCAACAAGGGCGCGCGCATCACCAGCCATGTCACCCTGCCCGGGCGCAACCTGGTGTTCATGCCCACCATCAACCATGTGGGCATCAGCCGCCGCATCGAGGAAGAGCCGGAGCGAGCCCGCCTGCGCACCCTGATCCAGGAGATGCGCCCGGCCAGCCAAGGCTTCATCGCCCGCACCGTCAGCGAGGGCCAGGATGCGAGCAAGCTCAAGGCGGAAATGGACTTCCTCTGCTCGCTGTGGGACGCCGTCAACCGCCGCCGTCAGCGGGCCGTGGTCCCCAGCCTCTTGCACCAGGATCTCTCGGTCAGCTTAAGGGCGGTTCGCGATCTGTTCACCCGCGAGGTGGACCACCTGATCATCGACTGCCGGGCCGAATACGACCAGGTGGTGGAGTTCGTCAGCGCCTTCATGCCCCGCCTGCTGCCCTGCGTGGAGCTCTACAGCGGCAGCGAGGCCATCTTCGACGCCTTCGGGGTGGAGCCGGAGCTGGCCCGGGCCCTGGGGCGCAAGGTCTGGCTCAAGAGCGGCGGCTACGTGGTGATCGAAAAAACCGAGGCCCTGACCGCCATCGACGTCAACACCGGCCGCTACGTGGGCGGGCACAACCTGGAGGAGACCATCCTCAAAACCAACCTGGAGGCGGTCAAGGAGATCGCCTACCAGCTCCGCCTGCGGGACATCGGTGGACTGATCGTCATAGATTTCATCGACATGGAAAAAGAAACCAACCGCCAGAAGGTGGTGACGGCCCTCAAGGAGGCCCTGGCCCGGGACCGATCCAAGACCAACGTCCTGGGCATGAGCGCCCTGGGCCTGGTGGAGATGACCCGCAAACGGGTGCGCGAGTCCCTGGGCGAGACGCTCACCGAATCCTGCCTCTACTGCGATGGCGGCGGCTCGGTCAAGGAACCCACCACCGTCTGCTACGAGGTCTTCCGCGCCCTGGAGCGCGACCTCAAGGGCTCTCGGGCCAGCGCGGTGGAGGTGCGGGTCAGCCCCCGGGTGGCCGAGGTGATGCTCCAGGAGGAGCGTTACGCGGTGGAGGAGCTGGAGTCATTCCTGGACATGACCATCCACGTGGTGGCCGACGCCGATCTGCACCGCGAACACTTCCTGATCCGTCCTCGGGACGAATAACCCCGCCAAGCCCCCGGCCTTGCCCCCCGCCCCGGCGACCGGTATCCTCCCCTTATCGACCAACACAAGTCACACCCTCACGCCAAGGACGACCGGCCGTGACCAAGTATCGCCTGCTGGACACCGGACTTTTGAGCGCGGCCGAGAACATGGCCCTGGACGAGGTGCTCACCAGCCGGGCCGGCCGGGGGCTCAGCCCGCCCACCTTGCGCTTCCTGCGTTTTTCGCCCGACGCCGCCCTCCTGGGCCACCACCAGGAGGCCGAGCGCGAACTGCGCCTGGACTTCTGCCGGGCCAACGGCATCGACGTCAATCGCCGCCTGACCGGGGGCGGGGCCTTGCTCTTCCAATCCTCGGCCCTGGGCTGGGAGCTGATCGCCCCCCTGGGCGCGCCGCCCTTTGCCGGCCGCTTCGAGTTCGCGGTGCGGGCCATCTGCGAGGCCGCCGCCCGGGCCTACGGCCGCCTGGGCCTGGAGGCCAGCTTCCGCCCCCGCAACGACATCGAGGTGGCCGGCCGCAAGATCAGCGGCACCGGGGGCTTCATGCTGGACGGCGGGGTGCTCTTCCAGGGCACGGTGCTGGTCCGAAACGAGATCGAGCGCTTTTTGCGGGCGCTCAGGGTGCCGGTGGAGAAACTCAAGAAGCGCGAGATCGAGTCCCTGATGCAGCGCCTGGCCTTCGTGGAGGACCTGCTGGGACGGCCCCTGGACCTGGAGGAGTTGAAAAAGGCCCTGGCCGATGAGTTCGCCGCCAGCTTCGGTCTGGAACTGGCGCCCGGCGGGCTCTCCGCCGAGGAGGCCGAGGCCGTGGCCGCGCGGCTGCCCTACTACCAGTCGCCGGAGTGGGTCCATCTGCGCGCGCCCTTGAAGGACCGCCCGGCCTGGCTGCGCCACATCCTGCAAACCGACTCCGGCACCCTCCGGGTCCACCTCTGGCTGGACGCCCGGGGCCAGCGGGTGCAGAAGGCCCTGATAACCGGCGACTTTTTCAGCCGGCCCCAGCGCTTTGTCTACGACCTGGAGGCCCATCTCCTGGGCCAGAAGGTTGAGCCCGAGAACCTGCGCCGGGCGGTGCTGGAGTTCTGGGAAAAGGGCGGTGGCGAGCTGGACGGCATCGGCGCCCAGGAGGCCGCCGGGGCGGTGGCGGCGGCCGCCGCCCGCCGGGCCCTGGCCGGGGTCTTCGCGGAGTCCGAGGCGGCCGAGCTGTTCCTGGTGGGCATGGGTCCGGAGCGGGTGGGCCGTCTGAAGGCCCAGTGGCTGCTCCTGCCCTATTGCGCCAAGCCGGTGGCGTGCGACTGGCGCTATCTGCCCGACTGTGGCCGCTGCGGCGACTGCCAGTACGAGCCCATGTACCAGCTGGCCCACGACCTGGGCCTGACCCCGGTCTCCATCCAGAGCTTCGAGCATCTGATGGAAGTGCTGCGGGACATCGCCTCCCAAGGCGGGGCCTTCGTGGGCTCCTGCTGCGAGGCCTTTTATTGCAAGCACCAGCGGGAGATGGAGCAAAGCGGGGCCGCGGGCCTGCTCATCAACCTGGACTCCACCACCTGCTACGACTTGGGCAAGGGCATGGACGCCTATCGCGGCAGGTTCGACCACCAGACCGAGCTGAACACCGCCCTGCTGGCCAAGGCGGCTCGGGTCATGGCCGGCGGCCGGGACGGAGCCGGGGAGGTCGGTCTTGGCTGAGGGCCCCTTGCGGGTGGACGTGCTGGTGGCCGGAGGGGGGCCGGCCGGGGCCCGCGCCGCCCAGGCCGCGGCTCGGGCCGGAGCGCGGG
>JAIWNN010000131.1 GCA_020216805.1 Desulfarculus sp.
AGACCTGAGTGCCCGGGAGCTGCTGGCCTGGCTGGGCCCCCCGGCCCTGGCCGCCCTGGCCCGGGCCGGCCTGGACCCCCCGCCCGCCCGCCTGACCCCGGAGCAGGTGCGCCAGGTCCTGGCCGACCTGGGCCACGCCTACGCCCCCCGGGTGGTGATCTTCAGCAACCTCAAGGGCGGGGTGGGCAAGACCACCTCGGCCCTGCACCTGGCCGCCCGCGCCGCTCAGTTGGGCCACCGGGTCTGCCTGCTGGACCTGGACTCCCAGGCCTCGGCCTCGGTGGCCTGCGACGCCCTGCCCGGCGAGGACGAGCCCATCTTCTACGACATCTGGCAGAAGCCAGGGGACTACCTGCCCGGGGCCCTGCGCCAGGTGGCCCCCCACCTCAGCCTGTTGCCCTCGGCCCTGGAGAACGGCCTGCTGGAGACCGCCCTGGCCCACCCCAGCGCCCAGAAGAAGGCGGTGGCCGGGGTGGCGGCGACCCTGTTCAGGCTGGGCTTCGACCTGGTGGTCTGCGACTGCCCCCCCAGCCTGGGCACGGCGGTGATCAGCGCGGTCTGCGCCGCCGACCTGGTGGTGATCCCCCTGTCGGCCGACGCCTTCTCCTTCAAGGGCCTGGAGCTGACCCTGGGGGAGATCATCGGCATCCGCGAGACCTTCGGCCTGCCCGCGCCTGCGGTGCGGGTGGTGCTGACCCGGCTGGACGCCCGCCTTAAGCTCAGCGCCGAGGCCGTCCGCCGGCTGCGGTCCGAGCACGGCGGGCTGCTCTGCCCGGTGGCGGTGCGCACCAGCAGCCAGTTCGCCCAGGTTCTGGAGGAGCGCCGGACGGTTTTTTGCGCCGACCGTCAGACCCCGGCCCGGGCCGATTACGCCACCCTGACCACTTATCTATTGGGTCTGGACGGTCTGGCCGGCCGGGCCCGCGCCAAGGAGGCCGCCCATGGCCCGCAAACCGCCGCCCGAGCCTGAACCCCAGGCCCCGCCCAAGGTCAGCCGCGCCCGCCGCCGGGTCTACCAGACCCCGTCCGAGCCCCAACCGCTGCCCGAAACCGAGCCCGCCAGCTCCTACCCCCCGGCCCCGGAGCCGGTGGTGTTGGAAGGCGAGGTGCTGGAGGCCGCGACGCCGATGGTGGGGCCAAAAGCCGAGCCGGGGAGCATGCCCCGGGAGGAGATCCCCCACCGGGAGGAGGCCGAGCGCCTGATCCGGCGCTACGCCTACTGGACCGCCGGGGTGGGCCTGGTGCCGCTGCCCTTGCTGGACATGGCCGCCCTGGCCGGGTTGCAACTGGCCATGCTCAAGGACCTGGCCCAGCTCTACCAGGTGGGCTTTTCGCCCTGGCGGGCGCGGGCCATCGTCACCGCCCTGGCCGGGGGGGTGATTCCGGTCTCGGCCGCCAGCGGCGTTCTGGGCACCCTGGCCCGCATGGTGCCCATCGTGGGCACGGCGGCCGGGGTGCTGACCCTGCCGGCCCTGGCCAGCGGCTCCACCGTGGCCCTGGGCAAGATCTGCGCCTTGCACTTCGCCCTGGGACGCGACATCTTCAGCCTCGACCCCCGCCAGTTGGCCAGACAGGTCCGCCAGGAGATGGCCGATCCGGCCTGAGGCCCCCGCCCCCCGCCCTGTCTCGGCCGGGAGCCAGCGACCCGTCTTTGGGCGCCGTCGGCCCCCGCCGGCCTGGCCATCCTGGATCGCGTCGGCCTCAGGCGGCCAGGAGGCGGGCCGCCTCGGTCACGGCCGCGATCACCCGCTCCACCTCCTCGTCGCGCAGGCCGGGATAGAAGGGCAGGCTCAGGGTGCGCTGGCCGATGGACTCGGCCACCGGGAAGTCGCCGGGTTGGAAGCCGAAGCGTTGGCGGTAGTAGGACAGCAGGTGGATGGCGCGGTAGTTGACCGCCACCCCGATGCCCCGGCCCTGGAGCGCGGCCAGGAATTCGTCGCGCCGGGGAACCCAGATGGTGAAGAGATGGCGGGCGTGGCGGCAGCCCTGGGGGGCCCGGGGGAAATCCACCCCGGGCAAGGCGGCGAAGGCCCGCTCATAGCGCTGGGCGATGGCCTCGCGCCGGGCCAGGTTGGCCTCCAGGCGGGGGATCTGGCTCAAAAGCAGGCTGGCGTTGATGTCGCTGAGGTTGGCCTTCCGGCCCAGCTCCACCATGTCCCAGTGGTGGTAGGGCCCATGATAGCGGTCGGCGGCCCCCCGGCTCATGCCGTGCATGCGCAGCACCCGCAGGCGCTCGGCCAGGGCCGGGTCGTGCACCGCCACCGCCCCGCCCTCGCCGCAGGTCAGGTTCTTGGTGGCGTAGAAGCTGTAGCAGGCGGCCTGGGCCAGGTCGGCCGAGCCCAGGCCGTCGCGCCGGGCCTCCAAGGCGTGGGCGCAGTCGGAGACCAGCCATAAACCGTGGCGGTCGGCGATGGCGCGCAGGGCCTTGAGGTCGCAAAGCACGCCGTAGAGGTGGACCGGCAGGATGGCCTTGGTGCGCTCGGTGATGGCCGCCTCCACCAGGGCCGGGTCCAGGTTGCCCGAGACGGGGTCCACGTCCACGAACACCGGGGTGGCGCCGGTGTAGAGCACGGCGTTGGCGGTGGCGATGAAGGTCATGGGGGTGGTGATGACCTCGTGGCCGGGGCCGACCCCCAGGGCCAACAGCGCCAGCTCCAGGGCGGCGGTGCAGGTGGCCACCGTCACCACCTCCGGGACCGCCAGGTATTGGGCCAGGGCCTTCTCGGCCCGGGCGCAGGCCGGACCGGTGGTCAGGAACAGGGAGCGCAGGGTGGCCAGGCAGGCCTCCATCTCCTCCTGCTCCAATCCGTGCCGGTAAAACTCCACCTTGGGCTGGTTCATGTCCGCTCCGGTATGGGGGCGCGGCGCGAGGGCCGGGATCGGCCATGGCGCGAGCCGCCGCCAGGAATCATAGTCGGGACGAGGGGCGGCGTCAAAGCGGGGGGGCGGTCCCGGCGGGCGCGGTCGCGGGGGGCAGCAGCAGGCGGAAGCTGGTGCCGTGGCCAGGCAGGCTCTCCACCTCGATTTTGCCCTCCTGCTCGTCCAGCGCCCGCTTGGCGATGGCCAGGTTCATGCCCACCCCGTTGGCCTTGGTGGAAAAGAAGGGGTCGAAGATGAAGGGCAGGTCGTCGGGCCGGATGCCCCGGCCGCTGTCGGCCACCCGCAGCCAGACCCAGGGGGGGTCGTCAGAACGGCCCAGGTCCAGGGTCAGGCGTCCGCCCTGGGGCATGGCCTCCAGGGCGTTGTCGATGATCACCCGCAGGGCGCGGCTCAGGAGCTTGGGGTCGCCGCGGGCCCAGACCGACGGGGGTGATGCCTCCGCCCCCGGCGCGGTGGGACGGACCAGGCTCACCCCCAGGGACTGGCAGCGGGGTTCGTAGTCCTGGACGATGGCCTCCAGCCAGGGCCCCAGGTCCAGGTCCACCGGGTGGGGGGCGGGCAGGTTGGAGTAGTCGTGCACCTGGGCCACGATCGTCTCCAGACGACGGCTGCCCTCCAGGATGCGTTGGTAGTAGCGGCAGTCGGGGCTGTCGGCCGGGCAGCGGGAGAGCAGGCGTTGGGTCAGCCCCCCGATGCTCATCACCGGGTTGCGGATCTCGTGGGCCACCGCCCGGGCCAGTCGGTCCAGGCCCTCCAGCTTCTCCTGGTAGAGCCGGCGGGTGCGCTCCATCAGCTCCTGCTCGCGCCGGTGCAGGTCGGTCAGTTCGCTGATGTCCTTGAACACCACCAGCATGCCCCGCATGGGGCGGGAGTCGAGCTCGGGACCGGTCAGCAGGTTGGTGGTCACGATCAGTTCGCGGGGGCGGCCCCGGGGCGGATAGTAGGTGACCTGCTGGTTGTAGTGACAGACCTGGTTCTGGATCACGTCCACCACCACGTCGTTGAAGCGGTCGTTCTCGGGCTGGCCGAAGAACAGCTCGGCCCAGCCCTTGCCCACCATCTCCGCCTGGGACAGGCCCAGGATGTTCGCCAGGGCGGGGTTGGTCAAGGTGATGGAGCCCTCGCGGTTGATGACCATCACCCCGTCGCTCATGGCGTTGACGATGTTGCGAAACACCTCCAGGGCGGCCTTGGAGGCCAGGAAGATCCCGTCCCGGCTGGGTTGCTTGTTGAGGCGGAAGCGGGATCGCACATCGAACTCCGGCGGCTGGCAGGGTCGGTGGATGGCGCGGATGGATAGATTATAGCCCATGCCGCCGATCCCGGCCCGGGCAATCCCGGCCCAGACCGGCGTCCGCGGGTTGGTTCATCTTGCCCCAACCCGCGGCCTATGCTAGATTTTGGCCACCATGACCCGCCCCGGCCAACTGGACGCCCGCTACCGCAGGGCCAAGCAAGAAGGCTTCGCCGCCCGTTCGGTGTACAAGCTCCAGGAAATGGACGGGCGCTATCAGTTGTTCCGGCCCGGTCTGCGGGTGCTGGACCTGGGCGCCCACCCCGGCTCCTGGTCCCAGTTCGCCTGCCAGCGGGTGGGGCGTGGCGGTTTGGTCTTGGGGGTGGATCTGCGGGAGCCGGGGGTGGCCTTGGGAGCCAACGGCCGCTGGCTGGTGGCGGACCTGATGACGCTGACCGCCGAGCAGTTGCGCGCCCAGGCCCCGGCCTTCGACCTGGTCCTCAGCGACGCCGCCCCGCGCACCACCGGCGTGGCCCACGCCGACGCGGCGGCCAGCCTGGAGCTGACCCAGCGGGCCCTGGACCTGGCCCGGGAGCTGCTCACGCCCGGGGGCTCGTTCCTGGCCAAGGTCTATTTCGGACCCGGGGTGGAGGATCTGATCCGCCAGGTGAAGGCCGCCTTCAGCCTGGGCAAGGCCCACAAGCCCGAGGCCAGCCGCGCCGCCAGCCGGGAGATCTACCTCCTGGGCCGGGGGCTCAAGAGGCGGCCCACGAAGATTTGAAGTAAATATTCACTCCTATCGCGGGGATGTAGCAATGTCCGGCCATTCCAAGTGGAGCACCATCAAGCGCAAGAAAGGCGCGGCCGACGCCAAGCGCGGCCAGATCTTCACCCGTCTGATCCGTGAGATCGTGGTGGCGGCCAAGGCCGGCGGCGGCGATCCCGACGGCAACCCGCGCCTGCGCACCGCCATCGAGGCGGCCAAGGCCCAGAACATGCCCAAGGACAACATCGAGCGGGCCATCAAGAAGGGCACCGGCGAGCTCGAGGGCGTCAACTACGAGGAGATCCTCTACGAAGGCTACGGCCCCGGCGGGGTGGCCTTTCTGATCGAGGTGCTCACCGACAACAAGAACCGGGCCGCGGCCGACGTGCGCCACATCCTCAACAAGCGCGGCGGGGCCCTGGCCAAGGCCGGCGCGGTGGCCTACCAGTTCGAGTCCAAGGGCGTCTTCACCTTCGACAAGGCGGCGGTGGAGGAGGACCAGCTGATGGAGGTGGCCTTGGAGGCCGGGGCCGAGGATGTCAAGGACGAGGGCGACAGCTTCGAGGTGCATTGCGCCCCGGCCGACTTCTACGCCGTGAGCCAGGCCCTGGAGAAGGCCGGCCTGACCCCGGCCGAGGCCAAGCTGACCAAGCTGCCGGTGAACACGGTGGAGATCAAGGAGGCCAAGGAGGCCGGCCAGGTGCTGGCCCTGATGGAGGCCCTGGACGAGTGCGACGACGTGCAGGCGGTTTACGCCAACTTCGACATCGACGACGACGTCCTGGCCCAGCTGGACAGCTAGCCCTTGAGGGTCAAGGTCACAGCCAAAGACCTTGAGGCCTTTTTAGGAGGGGGTGGGGGCGAGCCCTTGGGGGGCGCCAAAAAAAGATCCCCCGCGCTTTCCTCCCCCCTCCCCCCTTCCTCCCCTTCCGCCGACTTCGCCGCGCGGGTGCTGGGCCTGGATCCGGGCTCGCTGCGCACCGGCTGGGGGGTGGTGGAGTCCCTGGCCGGCGGCCGGCTGCGCCTGGTGGCCGGCGGCACCATCAAGAGCCCCGGCCGCCAGTCCATGGCCGAGCGCCTGTTGGCCATCCATGAGCAGCTCCACCAGGTGATCGCGCGCCACCAGCCGGGCGAGATGGCGGTGGAGGGGGTCTTCGCCGCCCTGAACGCCCGCACCGCCATCGTCCTGGGCCAGGCCCGGGGGGCGGCGATCCTGGCCGGGGCGGTGGCCGGGCTGGCGGTCTATGAATACCCTCCGGCCAGCGTCAAGAAGGCCCTGGTGGGGACCGGCCGGGCCGACAAGCACCAGGTGCGGGCCATGGTGGAGGCCCTGCTCCGGCAGTCCCTGCCCCCGCCGTCCGAATTCTCCCTGGACGCCAGCGACGCCCTGGCCATCGCCGTCTGCCACCTGCACTCGCGCGGTCTGCGCGGAAAGGGTCTGCGATGATCGCCCGCCTGCGGGGGACCCTGCTGGAGCGCCGCCCGGACCAGGCCATCCTGGAGGTGGGCGGGGTGGGCTACCGGGTCTTCATCAGTCTCAACACCTTCTACGAGCTGCCGGAGCCGGGCCGAGAGCTGACCCTTTTGATCCACACCAACGTCCGCGAGGACGCCATCCACCTCTACGGCTTTTTGAGGGCCGCCGAGCGCGAGGCCTTCCAGGCCTTGATCGGCATCAGTGGGGTGGGGCCCAAGCTGGCCCTGGCCATCCTCTCCGGTCTGAGCGTGGACGACCTTTGGCTGGCGGTGCGCTCCCGCGACGCGGCCCGGCTGACCAAGGCCCCGGGAGTGGGCAAGAAGACCGCCGGCCGCCTGATCGTGGAGCTGGAGGGCAAGCTCCCCGCGGCCGACCCCGCCGCCCCGGCTCCGGCCGGCCTGGCCCCGGCCGGGTCCGACGCGGTCAGCGCCCTGGTCAACCTGGGCTATCCCGAGCCGGCGGCCAGCAAGGCGGTGGCCGCCGCCCTCCAGGAGTTGGGGCCGGAGGCCAACCTGGAGGCCGCCCTGCGCCGGGCCCTGCGGCTGTTGTCCAAAAACCTTGCCGGTTGATCCACGGCCTGGCCTAATATGACCTAGGGGCGCGAAAACGGTTCGCGCCTTTTTGGTTCGCTGTGTGCGGCGCGGAGGACGAGCGTGAAAAAGGCCGGTTTGGTGATCGCGGTCCTGGTGGTGGTTCTGGCGGCCGGGTTGTGGGTCTACTGGCCCCAGGTGCGGGTCTGGCAACTGCGCCAGGCCCTGGACCGGGTGATCCTGCCGGGCCTCAAGGCCCAGATCGCCGCCACCAGCGGCCAGGAGCCGACGCTGACCTACCAGTCGCTGGGGGTGGAGGGCTCGGCCTACCTGGTGGAGAACCCCACCCTGAGTCTGGCCGGCGAGCCCAGGCTGATCCTGAGCGCCCAGCGCCTGATGCTCAACAACGTCGACCTGAGCCTGTGGGGCGATCTCAATAGCTGCGACCTGGCCCTGCATCAGGTGGTCCTGGAGAGCCAGGGCCTCAAACTGACGGTGCGCAACTGGGAGGTCAACCGTCTGGCGGTGGAACGGGGCGGCCGCCAGGTGGCGGTGGCCCGCGAGCTGTTGCAGGGTCTGGCCATCCAGGGCCCCGGCCTGCCCGGGCCGTTGGAGCTGGCCAGCGTCGAGGGACGCGGCTACCGCCTGGCCCTGGACCTGGACCAGCGCCGCTACCAGGGCGAGCTGGGCTCGCTGACCGCCCTGGGCCATGACTTCAGCCTGGGCCTGGAGGGCATGACCTTCCGGGGCGACTTCGTGCGGGTGGTCCAGGGACGGGCCTGCTACGACCGGGCCGAGTTCGCGGCCACCGGCTTCCGGATCGCCAAGGCCGGCGACCCGCCCCTGACCATCGCCCGCCTGGCCGGGATCAGCCGCCGCGGCGAGAGCCTGGATGGCGACCGGGTGGAGATCAAGGGCGTCTCTCTGGCCCCCACCGAGCCGGCTCACGCCGGCCTGGCCCAGTTCCTGGCCCAGTACGGCTACCAGGCCATCGACCTGGACCTGACCCTGGATTACGCCTATGACCGTAAGGCCAAGACCTTCGAACTCAAGGAGCTGAGCCTGAGCGGCAAGGACGCCGGCCGCCTGGAGGCGAGCCTGGCGGTGACCAACCTGGACTACGACCCGGCCCAGGACCTGGGGCGCAACCTGCCGGCCCTCAAGGCGGCCAGGCTCAAGGGCCTCAAGCTTCGCTACGACGACGCCTCGCTGACCGACCGGGTGCTGATCCATCTGGCCCGGGAGGAGGGCCTGGACCTGGAGGCCAAACGCCGGCAACTGCTGGACCAGGCCCCGGCCCTGCGCGACCTGGCCCGCGATCCGGCCGGGGCGGCGGGGGCCGAACCCCTGCCGCCCAAGGCCGCGGCCCAGGACCAGCGGGCGCGCCAGGCGGTGCGGGACTTCCTGGCCAAGCCGGGCAGCCTCTGCCTGGCCATCAGCCCCACCCGCGAACTGAGCCTGGAGGAACTGGCGCATCGGGGCTCCGAACTTTGGCCCGGGAACCTGGAGATCAGCCTGGACAACTGCGGACAATAGGGTCGCCGAGTCCTCCCCCCGGACCCAGGCCGGGCGCGCTTTCCCTACCTCCGCCCTCCGGGGTGGGGGTTGGTTTTTCCCTGGCGGCGCGGTTGCGGTAAGATAGACCCCAGCCTCGCCCGGCCCGGGGCCGGATTTTCGCGCGGCCAGAGGGAGCCCATGACCATCCCCGACGATCCGCACTGCCGCCTGGTGGACGGCGCGCCCTGCGCCGAGGACCAGGGCCTGGACACCCTGCGCCCCCAGCGCCTGGCCGACTACATCGGCCAGGAGGAGGCCAAGGCCAACTTGAGCGTCTTCATCGCCGCCGCGCGCCAGCGGGGCGAGGCCCTGGACCACGTGCTGCTGCACGGTCACCCCGGCCTGGGCAAGACCACCCTGGCCAACATCCTGGCCCACGAGCTGGGGGTCAACCTGATCGCCACCAGCGGGCCGGTGCTGGAGCGGGCCGGGGACCTGGCCGCCATCCTCACCAACCTCGAACCCCGCGACGTGCTCTTCGTGGACGAGATCCACCGCCTCAACCACGTGGTGGAGGAGACCCTCTACCCGGCCATGGAGGACTTCCACCTGGACCTGGTCATCGGCCAGGGGCCCAGCGCCCGCACCGTCAAGCTGGATCTCAGCCCCTTCACCCTGGTGGGGGCCACCACCAGGGCCGGGCTGCTCACCCCGCCCCTGCGCGACCGCTTCGGGGTCCAGGTGCGGGTGGATTTCTACACCCCCGACGAGCTGGCCCTCATCTTGACCCGTTCGGCCCGCATCCTGGGTCTGGCCATCAGCCCCGAAGGAGCCCTGGAGATCGCCCGGCGCTCGCGGGCCACCCCCCGGGTGGCCAACCGGCTGCTGAAACGGGTGCGCGACTTCGCCCAGATCCAGGGCGATGGGACCATCGACCGCGAGCTGGCCGACTACGCCCTGGGCCGCCTGGGGGTGGACCAGGCTGGCCTGGACCGCCTGGACCGCGAGCTTTTGTCCACCATCATCGAGAAGTTCGACGGCGGGCCGGTGGGGCTCAACAACCTCTCCGCCGCCCTGGGCGAGGAGGCCCAGACCCTGGAGGAGGTCTACGAGCCCTACCTGATCCAACAAGGCTTCCTCAAGCGCACCCCCCAGGGGAGGGTGGCCAGCGTCCGGGCCTATCAACATCTTGGGCTCAAGGCCAGGCCCGCCCACGATCGGCTGTTCTAGGCCCCAGCCGGGGCCGGACGCTGGTCAAGGGTCGCCACCAGTTCGCGGATTTTCCCCCAAAAAAGTGCGCCGGCCCCCTTGCACGCCCCCGGGGGCGGTCTTAGACTATGAGCGTCGTTAGCACTCGCTATCGGTGAGTGCTAACAACGTCAGGAAGCCGGCCCCCCGCCGGCCCGGCCGTCAGCTCAAGACAAGGCCTCAGCTTTCAACCATACTGGCAAGGAGAGAGCGAACCATGAAGATCAAACCCCTGCAGGACCGCGTCATCGTCAAGCGGATCGAGGAGGAGCAGAAGACCGCCGGCGGCATCATCATTCCCGACAGCGCCAAGGAAAAGCCCCAGCAGGGCAAGGTCCTGGCCGTGGGCCCCGGCAAGGTCCTGGAAGGCGGCACCCGCGTGGACATGACCGTGAAGGAGGGCGACCTGGTTTTGTTCGGCAAGTACGCCGGCAGCGAGGTCAAGATCGACGGCGAAGAGGTCCTCATCATGCGCGAGGACGACATTCTGGGCATCATCAAGAAGTAGCCCCACGCCGACGGCGAACAGATAGGCAATCCAAGCATTTTCCGCGGAGGAATCGCTCATGGCAGCCAAAGAGCTGAAATACGACGTCAAGGCCCGCGAGGCCATCATGCGCGGCGTGGACACCCTGGCCAACGCCGTCAAGGTCACCCTGGGCCCCAAGGGCCGCAACGTGATCATCGACAAGACCTTCGGCTCGCCCACCATCACCAAGGACGGCGTGACGGTGGCCAAGGAGATCGAGCTGGAGGACAAGTTCGAGAACATGGGCGCCCAGATGGTCAAGGAGGTCGCCTCCAAGACCTCCGACGTGGCCGGTGACGGCACCACCACCGCCACCATCCTGGCCCAGGCCATCTATCGCGAGGGCTCCAAGCTGGTGGCCGCCGGCCACAACCCCATGGCCATCAAGCGCGGCATCGACAAGGCGGTGGAGGCGGTGGTCGCCGAGCTGAAGAAGATCAGCAAGGCCACCAAGGACCAGAAGGAGATCGCCCAGGTCGGCACCATCAGCGCCAACAACGACGCCACCATCGGCAACATCATCGCCGAGGCCATGAACAAGGTCGGCAAGGAAGGCGTGATCACGGTCGAGGAGGCCAAGAGCATGGAGACCACCCTGGAGGTGGTCGAGGGCATGCAGTTCGACCGCGGTTATCTCTCCCCCTACTTCGTCACCGATCCCGAGAAAATGACCGTCAACCTGGAGAACCCCCTGATCCTCATCCACGAGAAGAAGATCAGCTCCATGAAGGACATGCTGCCCATCCTGGAGCAGGTGGCCAAGATGGGCCGTCCGCTTCTGATCGTGGCCGAGGACGTGGAGGGCGAGGCCCTGGCCACCCTGGTGGTCAACAAGCTGCGCGGCACCCTCTCCGCCGCCGCGGTCAAGGCCCCTGGTTTCGGCGACCGCCGCAAGGCCATGCTCGAGGACATCGCCATCCTGACCGGCGGCACCGTGCTGAGCGAGGACCTGGGCATCAAGCTGGAGAACGCCACCATCAACGACCTGGGTCAGGCCAAGCGCGTGACCATCGACAAGGACAACACCACCATCGTCGACGGCGCCGGCTCCCGCAAGGACCTGGAGGCCAGGGTGCGCACCATCCGCGCCCAGATCGAGGAGACCACCAGCGACTATGACCGGGAGAAGCTCCAGGAGCGCCTGGCCAAGCTGATCGGCGGCGTGGCGGTGATCAACGTCGGCGCGGCCACCGAGACCGAGATGAAGGAGAAGAAGGCTCGGGTCGAGGACGCCCTCAACGCCACCCGCGCCGCGGTGGAGGAGGGCATCGTGCCCGGCGGCGGCGTGGCTCTCCTGCGCTGCCAGAAGGCCGTCGACAAGCTGGAGCTGGAGGGCGAGGAGCGCTTTGGCGCCGCCATCATCCGCCGCGCGGTGGAGGAGCCTCTGCGCCAGATCGCCGCCAACGCCGGCGAGGAGGGCTCGGTGGTGGTGGAGAAGGTCCGCGGCCAGAAGGGCGCCGAGGGCTACAACGCCGACACCAACACCTACGAGGACCTGCTGAAGGCGGGCGTCATCGACCCCACCAAGGTCACCCGCTTCGCCCTGCAGAACGCCGCCTCGGTGGCCGGTCTGCTGCTGACCACCGAGTGCATGGTGGCCGAGAAGCCCAAGGAGGAAAAGGGCGGTCCGGCCATGCCCGGCGGCGGCATGGGCGGCATGGGCGGCATGTACTAGCATCCCGACCGGTCCGGCCCTCCGCCTTCCGGGCTGGAGGGCGGACCGGCGCCACGGCTTTTTCGGCCCCTCCGGCTCGCCGGAGGGGCCGTCATCTTGGGACCGGCGCGGCCGAGCGAGGCTATTTGGAGAGGTATTGGTCCGAATCCAGACCGGATAAACCGGGCGGGCGGTCCAGCAGCGGCGGCTTCAAGGGCAGGGTGATCACCAGGCTGGCTCCCCTGCCGGGCTCGTTCTGGGCCTTGATCTCGCCCAGGTGGTCGTTGACGATGCGCTTGGCGATGGCCAGGTTCATGCCCACCGCGTCGACCTTGGTGCTGAACAAGGGATCGAACATATAGGGCAGATCGCCGGGGGGGATTCCCGGGCCGGTGTCGGTGATCTTGATCACCGCCTGGAGGGGGTCGCTCTCCAGGCGCAGATACAGCTCGCCGCCCCCGGGCATGACGTCCAGGGCGTTGTCCAGGATCACCCGCAGGGCCTTGTCCAGCAGGTGGCGGTCCACCCAGGCCAGGACCGCGCCGGCCTGTCCCGCCTGGCCCTCCAGAGTCAGCGCCACCCCCTGGGCCTGGGCCCGGGTCTGGTAGTCCTCGGCCAGGCTTTTCAGGAACAGGCCCAGGTCCACCTCGGCCAGCGCCGGCGGGGGCAAATCGGCATAGCCGCGCACCTCGCTGACCAGCCGCTCCAGGCTGCGCACGCTGGCCAGGATCTTGTTGAGGTATTCCGTCTCCGGGCCGGGCGTCTTGCCCTGGCGCAGCAGGCGCTGGGTCAGGCCGCCGATGGCGGTGATGGGGTTGCGGATCTCGTGGGCGATGGAGCGGGCCAGCCGGTCCAGCGACTCCAGCTTCTCGTCCAGGACGCGCTGGCTGTGGGCCAACAGGGCGCTCTCCCGGCGCAACAGGTCTTCCTTCTCGCGGAAGAAATCGATCTTGCGCTTCATCTCCTGGGGCGACAGACGCAGTTCGGTCAGCATCCGGGCGTAGATTTCGGCCAACACGCGCGCCTCCTCGTGGCTGAAGAGGTCCACCCGCTCCAGGGCCGCCGAGGCCGAGGCGGCTCCGATGATGCCCGCCAGGCAGTTTTCCAGCTGCTGGTAGAGCGCGGCCATCTTGCTGATCGGGATCTCCCGCGCCTCGGCCAGGCCCATGTCCAGGAGGCATTGCCGGATCATGGCCTGGGCCCGGTCGGCCGGCAGGTATTCCAACAAGAGCCCCTCGAGCCCGCGCAGCTTCTCCTCCAGGTTGATCAAGGGCTCGTCGCCTTGGCGGGCCGGGCGGCCCGCCTTGTCCTCCGGGCGGGCCAGCAGCTCCTCCACCACCCGCCGCTCGCGCTCGCCCTGGTGCGCCAGCAGAGAGCCCAGCATGTAGAACGCCAGGTTGAACAGCAGGGACCAGAAGACGGTGTTGGTGAGCGGCTCGAACGACGACACCCCGAACAAGCCTTCGGGCCTGAGGTAGCTCATCCCCCAGGGGCCCTGCTCCATCAGGCTGGAGGCCAGGTGGCCCGAGCCGGCCAGCACCGGCAGCAAGGCGGTGTAGGCCCAGACCGCGAACCCGGCCGTAAGCCCCAGGATGGCGCCGGTCTTGTTGCTGCGGGGCCAGTACAGCCCCCCCAGGATGGCCGGGACCAGTTGGGCCACCGCGGCGAAGGAGACCATGCCCACGTCCACCAGGTTCCAGGTCCAGCCCATGAAGAACTGAAAGCGATAGGCGCCAAAGATGATGAGGGCGGCCAAGAGCCAGCGGCATTGCAGGAGGTGGCGGCGCAACAGGCCCAGGATCCTGGCCCGCTGGAGCAGCGGCACCAGCAGGTGGTTGGTGAGCATGGTGGACAGGGTCATGGTGCTGACCATGACCATGGCGGTGGCGGCCGAGAAACCGCCCAGGAAGACCAGCAGCGACAGCCAGTGGTAACCGTGGTGCAGGGGCAGCCGCAAGACGAAGGTGTCGGGGTCGTTGAAGGGATAGCTTCCCAGCAGGCCGGCCAGGGCGATGGGGAGCACGAACAGGTTGATCAGAAACAGATAGAGGGGAAACAGCCACATGGCGGTGGGGATGTGGCGCTGATCGAAGTTCTCCACCACCGCCACGTGGAACTGGCGGGGCAGGAACAGCACCGCGCACATGGACAACAGCAGGTAGGTCAGCCAGAGCCAATAGCGGCCACCGGCGAGGCCACCCGTCAGAACCAGCTCTTGCAGATAGGGCGAGCGCCGCGCCTGGTCCAGGACTCCGGTGAAGCCGTCGTTCAGCACGTAGGTGACCAGGACTCCGACCGTCAGGAAGGCCGCCAGCTTGACGATGCTCTCGGCGGCCACGGCCATGATCATCCCCTGGTGGCGTTCGGTGGGATCCAGGCGGCGAATGCCGAAGACAATGGTGAAGACCACCATCAGGCCGGTGATGATGGCCCCGGCGTGGGCGTAGACCAAAGGGAAATCGGTGGCCAGCTCGCGGTGGAGGAAAGATTCCGACTGGTGCAGAACCAGGATTTTCAAGGCCGCCACCGTGGCCTTGATCTGCAGGGCCAGGTAGGGCAGGAGACCCACCACCAGGATGAAGGTGACCAGCGCGCCCAGGCCTTGCGACTTGCCGTAGCGCAGGGAGATCAGATCGGCCACGCTGGTGAGGTGATGGACCTGCTTGATCTGCACCAGGCGGCGCAGCAGGGGCCAGCACAACAACGCGCCCAGGGTGGGGCCCAGGTAGACGGCCAGAAAAAGCAGGCCGCTGGTGGCGGCCTTGCCCACGCTGCCATAGTAGGTCCAGGCCGTGCAGTAGACCGCCAGGGACAGGGCGTAGACCAGGGGGGAGTCGCCGGGGTTGACCCCGGACCGGGTCCGCCGCTCCACCCAGAGGGCGATGACGAAAAGCAGCGCCATGTAGAGGCAGATCACGCCGATCAGCAGCGAAGGCGTGAAGGACATGGCCCTAGTTCTCCGGCGGGCGGGGCGGGCTCTCCTCGGAGCGCCGGATCGACCGGGCCATCAGGGCCAGGATGACCAGCAGCAGCGCCCAGCAGACCAGGTAATAGCCAAAGAAAAAGGCCAGACCCGGCGTGGGGGGGCCGACCCCGAAGGGCCAACTCAGCGCCAGCAGACCCAGCGCGAAGATGAAGACGCGCAAGGCCAAGCTTTCTCCGGGCCGGGAAGGCGTGGTGGACATAGGCGACACCGCGTTGATGGACAAAACGGGGCGCAACGCGCTCCATGTCCTCAGCCTAGCACCCGCGGCGGCCGTAGGGGAAGGGGGGCGGGGCGTGGACTCCGGCTCCATCCGGCTGGCGGCAAAGGCCACGGCCCCTCCGGACACCCGGAGGGACCGCCTCGGCTCCAGCCCACCGGCCGCGGGCCGGCCGGAGATCAGTATTTGGGCTGGCGGTGGTTGCCGCCCCCGCGCTCGCCGGTGACCACGTATTCGATGTCGAAGCCGCGCACCTCGTCGGCGTGGGCCTTGAGCATGTTGCCCACCTCGCCCAGCTGCATCAGCACCACGTGGATGCCCTCGCGCCGGGCGAACTTCATGGCCGGAATGAAGTCGCTGTCGTTGGTGGTCAGGATGATCTTGTCCACCAGGTGCTTGGTGGACAGCCAGGCGATGTCCAGACCGATCTTCATGTCCACGCCCTTTTGGGTGAAGTCGGGCTGGAGGTCGTTGGGGGCCAGGGGCTCCACCGGATGGCCGTCCACCGCCGCCTCGCACAGGCGGTTGAAGGCGTGGCCGGTGAGCCGCCAGTCCTTGAAGGCCAGGGTGCCCAGGCGCACCGCGAAGTAGTCCTTGGTCTCCAGGTTCTGGATCAGGTTCAGGCTCTTGCGGTAGGCGTCGGTCTGCTTGAAGTCGATGTAGGTGCGGCTGATGGGATGGAAGCGCTGCTCCTCGAAAGGCAGGCAGTCGTAATAGTAGATGCGGAAGAGCTCCTCGTTGTCCTTTACGCAGTTACGCGCGTAACGCTCCAGGTGCGAATCGTTGGCCGGTCCATCCACGTACCGATATAGGGTGTAGCGCACGTAGGCGCCATCCAACAACACCGCGACTTTCTTCATGATTAATTCCCGGCATTATAATCGGTCCACGCTGGCTCGCCCCAGCCGGGGCGTCGCTGGCGGCCCCCCGCAGATATCCGCCGCCCACATCGCCAGCATAACAGACCCCGGCCGGGCCGCGCCACACCCCGGGAGCAGAATAGGCTTTACATCCTATCCAACTCGACGTATATATTGATCGACAGTTGTTTACCAGGAGGAGTCTGTCATGGCGGATTTCGGTCTCGAGGACCTGGGCTGCATGGAGATCGACCTCAGCGAGGTGGAGATACCCCTGTTGGGCACCGTGGCCGCCGGAGCGCCCATCGAGGCGGTCCCCGAGCAGCTCACCGTCTCCATCCCGGCCACCATGCTGGGACGGCACCGCACCTTCGCCCTCAAGGTGCGCGGCGAATCCATGATCGACGCGCACGTGAAGCCCGGCGACATCATCGTGGTGGAGGAGCGCCAGACCGCTGAGAACGGCGAGATGGTGGTGGCCTTGATCAACGACAGCGAGGTCACCCTCAAGCGCTTCTATCTGGAGCGCGACGCCATCCGCCTGGAGCCGGCCAACCGCGAGATGAAGCCCATCGTGCTGCGCCACGAGGAGGTTCGGGTGCTGGGGGTGGTGGCCGGCCTGATCCGCCACTACCAGCGCCACTAGCCCCTCCGCCGGGGGATTTGCGGGCTCCGGCCGCCCCTCTGGCCGGGCTTGGCATGGCTTTTTGCAATTAATTGCAAAAACGCATGCCAAGCCCGGCCCCGGCGCGGGACCCGCCCTTGGCCAGGCCGATCCCGCGCCGAGCGCCGGCTTGGCTTTGCCGGCCCGCCGGGATCGGCCCGCATTGTCGCTGCCCAGATCGCGAAAAGTTGGCTATAATGAGTTTTATTCCGCCAAGTGGTGGCGGAAGCGCACGGTCCCGGTCCGCCCCGCCGGGGCATGGGCCGGTTCCACGCTCAAAGCCAAAGGATGCGCCAGATGTTCGCCCGCCGTGGTGTCGCGGAAAAGCTAATCGGTCAGGCCGGCCTGCGCATGGTGGCCCAGGACGACCTTCGGATCCTCACCTCCCAGGTCAAGGTGGGGCTGTTGAGCATCGGCAAGAAGGGGGCGGAGTTCCTTTTGGAATCGCCTTTCATCGACGGCTCCCACGTCCTGATGGATGTCCACAACATCACCCCCAAGTGGGCCATGGTCCTGCCTCTGGACAACGGCTCCGAGGAGCTGGCCCTGGGCCTGATCGGCGAGGTGGTGCGTTTCAACCGCCTGGAGCGGGAGAACCAGGTGCGGTTTCTGCTGGAGGTGGCCTGGGTCTCCGCCGGCCCCAGCGGGGAGGAGCGGGCCCGGCTGCTCAAGCGCTTGAGCAAGCCGCCACGGGAGGAGTCGGCGTGAGACGGGCCCACCGGAGGCGCTGGCTGGGTCCGGTCCTGGGCTTGGGGCTCTTGCTGGCCCTGGCTGGCTGCGCCGCCGCGCCGCCCCCGGAAAAAACCGAGACCCCGCCGGTGCAGCCCCTGACCCTGCGGGTCCTGGACGGGATGGATCGGCCCCTGGCCGGGGCCGAGGCGGTGGTGGTGGCCCAGGCCGGCCGCCCCCGCGATCCGGGTCCCTACCGCAGCGACGCCCAGGGCCTGATCCCCCTGCCCTGGCTGCCCCAGGTGGTCGACGAAACCGCCGGCAAGCAGACGGGCGACATCCTGCGGGCCTATGTCAGCCGGCTGGAATATCGGGTCGAGGCCCCGGGCCACCTGACCGCGGTGGGCAAGGTGGAGCTGGAGGGCAAGAGCCGCCAACTGGCCGACCCGAAGCTCAAGGCCATGAACAGCGAGCTGGTGCTGGCCAAGCGCACCCAGACCGTGGTCCTGCACCGGCGGGAGGAGATCCTGGGCTTGGGCCTGGCCGGCCGCCCCGCCGGCGATCCCCTGGTGGCCCGCTGCCTGGCCTATTTCGAGAAAAACCGCGACTTGGCCGGTGAGCTGGGGGTGGATTTCGCCTGGCCCGGCTTCACCCTCCAGGGCCGCACCCTGGCGGTGCGGTTGGACTGGCGGGGCCAGACCTGGGCGGTGCTGGGCAGCAAGGCCCCCCTGGCGGCCCAGGTCTCCCTCAACAGCGGCCTGCCCCTGGCCATCAGCCTGGGCGAGGACCTGCTGCCCGCGCCGGGGGTGGAGCGGGTCTCGCTGGATATTTACAGCATCGTCCCGCCCCAAGGGGCCGACAAGCACGCCGCGCCGGTGCGGGCCCGGGTGAGCCTGGAGGCCCCGGCGGCGGAGTTCTTGGCCCTGGCCCGGGGCGGCCTGACCCCGGACGCCTTTCTGCGGCGCCACCCCCCCCGATTGGTGGAGGAAAGCGCCCTGGCGGTGCAGCCCTTTGGAGAGACGCGATGAAGTGGCCCTTCGCCCGGGCCAAGGCCCAGCCGCCGCCCCCGCGCTCCATGGCCGATTTCCTGGCCGAGGCAACGCTGGAGATCGACCAGCAGATCGCCCAGGATCCCCTCTGGCACCAGCACCTGCCCTACCGCAGCATGCCGCCGGACCAGGCCCGGGCCTTCGAGATCGAAAAACGCGCCATCTGGCGGCGGGTGATCCACGACGCCGGCCGCGGCGAGATCGCGGCCCTGGTCTGGACCACCCGGGAGGACGACCTGGTCTGCCCCGCCTGCCGCGAGCGTCAGGGTCGGCGTTACGCCAAGGCCGACCTGGGCCGCCTGGCCAAGGCCCCGGTCCACCTGGGCTGTCGCTGCGAGCTGGCGCCGGTGCGTTGATGGAGCGAGAGCTGCTCAAACGGGCCCACCGGCTCTACGACCTCCAGGGCGAGAGCGTGGAGCGCTTCCTGGCCGCCGATCCCACCTTCGCGGCCCTGGCCCACCGCCTGGCCCGGGCCGAGGCCCGCCTGGCCCAGGGCGGCGACCCGGAGCAGGTCCGGGCCCTGGCCGAGGCCCGGCGGCTGATGATGGCCATGCTGCGCGAGACCGCCTTCAAGCTGGGCTATGTCCTGGCCCACACCTATCCGCTGGAAGAGAAGACCTAGCAAACAGCCATGAATGCCTGAATCCCGACTTCGCCGCGCCGGGGCGTTGGCTCCCAGGGGGCAACCGTGGGCGGGTGGCTGATTTCCCGCGCCAGGCCATGACGGGCGGGGATAAAACCCGCCTCTACACCAACACCTGGCAAGAACGGACTTTTTTGATGTAGGGGCGAGGGTTGTCCCCGCCCGTGAAGTTATGCGGAAAGCGCTTGGCCGGCGGGAACCAGCGCCGAGGCACGAGGGTTGGCCCGGCCATGGCCATTGGCGGAAAATGCCGGCCAACGCACGCTGGCCTGGCTCGCGGCCGCCAGACGCCGACGCCCCGCCCCCGGCGGGCCGGGAGCGGGGCGGGGTTGGTTGCTGGCGTCGCC
>JAIWNN010000132.1 GCA_020216805.1 Desulfarculus sp.
CGGGGGCCGCCCCGGCGCTGGCCTGAACCGGAACCGCTCCCGCCCCGCCCGCGCCCCCCGCCCGTCGTGGGGCCCATGCCCCCGCACCGGCCCACCATGCCCGGCCGGCCGCGGCCGCAGCGGGGGAGGGTGGCCCCTTTCCGCCGGAGGATGGTAACATGAGGCGCAGGCGATGGGGGATCACGGCCTGGCGCCATCCCTCCGTCTCCCGTCCCATCCCGCCGGTCGAACCCGGGCTGGAGCCGCAGCGTTGGACGTCCGCACCCTGCTAGTCAGCATCACCTGCCTGGAAATCTCCCTGTTCGCGGGCATGCTCATCTATTGGCGCAGCCAGCGCACCTATCCCGGCTTCGGCCCCTGGACCTTCTGCAACCTGGCCATGATCCTGGGGTGCCTGCTCCTGGGCCTGGAGGGCCGGCTGCCCCTGGCCCTGACCCAGACCGTGGGCAACACCCTTTTCGTGGTGGCGGCCCAGTTCCGGCTACGGGCCATCCGCGACTTCCTGGGCAACCCCCACCGACCCGGCTGGGAATGGGCTCTGGCCCCCGCCACCCTGGCCGCCCTGGCCTGGTTCACCCTGGTCCAGCCCAGTTGGCCCCTGCGCACCCTGGTGATCTCCCTGCCCATCGCTCTGCTGGCCCTGCTGGCGGTCAAGCTGCTCTGGCAGGCGCGCGCCCCCGGCCTGCGCACCCTGTATCGGGTCACCGCCGTCGCCATCGTCATCTACGTCGTGGCCCTGCTGGCCCGGGCCATGCTGGTCCTGCCCCTGCCCGCCGACACCGGCCTGTTCCTGGTCAGCCCCTGGCAAAGCCTCTATTTTTTGATCGGGGTGATGGTCGAGGTTTTCTGGAACCTGACCTTCGTCATGCTCAACAGCCAGCGCCTGGCCCTCGAACTCACCGAAACCCGGAACGAACTGGCGCGGCTGGCCGCCACCGACCCCCTCACCGGGGTCCTGAACCGGCGCAGCCTGTTCGCGCGCGGGGGCCGCGAATTCGCCCGCGCCCAGCGCCATGGCTGGCCCCTGGCCGCCCTGGCCCTCGACCTGGATCACTTCAAACAGATCAACGACCGCCTGGGGCACGCCGCCGGCGACCGTCTTCTGCGGACCACCGTCCAGCTCTGCCAGCAACAGTTGCGGGCCAGCGACCTGCTGGGGCGGGTGGGCGGCGACGAGTTCGTGGCCCTGTTGCCGGAGACCGGCTTCGCCGGAGCCCGACAGGTGGCCGAACGCCTACGCCAGGCGGTGGATCGGGAATTAATCAGGCATCAGGATGGGTTGTCGCAGCCGCTGTCCATCAGCGTGGGTCTGAGCGTCTCCCACGGCGACGACACCAACCTGGAAGAACTGCTGGAGCGGGCCGACCTGGCCCTCTACCAGGCCAAGCAATCCGGTCGCCAACGCCTGGTGGGGTTGGAGCGGGTCCCGACCGCGAACCCGCCCCCACCTCGATCCAGAGCCGCGCCCGACGCGCAAACCGGATAGAATAAAGTGGAGGCCCCGGAGTTGCCCGCTCCGAGGCCCCCTGGGAGGAGGCGAGGAAGGGTTGCCCGCCTTGTCCGCGACCGGAGAGGGGGTTTCTAGCCGCGGACTTGGCCGGCGCTCCCGATCACATGGCCCTCGGGATCAGTCTTCCTCTTGACAAAAATTGTAAGGCCCAAATCTACACCTGTCAACTTCTACACGCTATCAGGTGCAAACATGCTCAAAGCCAAGACCCTGCGCCGCCACCTGGGTGGACACCACCACCACCACGACCAATCCCTGCCCCACGGGCGCGGCGGCGCGCCGCCGGAGTACGCCCCGCCCCTGGTGGAGCTCAAGCGCGGCGGGCTGACCGAGTCCCTGCACCGGGGGGCCATCGTGGTGGCGGGCCCGGACGGCAAGCGCCTGCGGGGGTTGGGCCACCCGGCCATGCCCACCTTCCTGCGCTCGGCGGCCAAGCCCTTGCAGGCCCTGCCGGTGATCACCTCCGGCGCGGCCCAGCGCTATCGCCTCTCTCCGGCCGAGCTGGCCTGCCTCTGCGGCTCGCTCAATGGCGAGGACTTCCAGGTGGCGGCGGTGCTTTCGGTGCTGGGCAAGGCCGGGCTGGGTCCGGAGCTGCTGGCCTGCGGCGTTCACCGGCCCAGCCACCGCCCCACCGCCAAGGCCCTGGAGGCCCGGGGCGAGAAACCAAGCCCCCTGCGCAACAACTGCGCCGGCAAGCACGCGGCCATGCTGCTGCTCTGCGCCCATCATGGCTGGGACCCCCAGGGTTACACCGACCTCGCCCACCCGGTGCAGCGCCTGATCCTGGCCACCGTGGCCGAGATGTGCGCCTATCCCGCCGAGCAGATCGGCATTGGCATCGACGGCTGCGGGGTTCCGGTTTTCCGCCTGCCCTTGATCTCCCTGGCCGGAGCCTACGCCCGCCTGGCCGCGCCCCAAGCGGCCGGACTGCCCGCCGCCCTGGCTCAGGCCGTCGGCGAGATCATGGCCGCCTGCCTGGCCCATCCCGAGATGATCGCCGGCAGCGACCGCCTCTGCACCCGCCTGATGCAGGCCGCCCCGGGGCGCATCTTGGCCAAGACCGGCACCGAGGGCACCTACGCCGTGGCCATCCCCGAGCTCAAGTTGGGCCTGGCCCTCCAGATCGAGGACGGCAATCCCCGCGCCCTGCCTCCCGCCGTGTGCCAGGCCCTGCACGAGCTGGACATCCTGGACCACGCGGTTCTGGAAGGTCCGCTGGCCGATCTCCACCACCCCCGCCTCAAAAATCATCGCGGCGAGATCGTCGCCGACCTGGCCGCGGTCTTCGAGCTGTAAGCGCGGCGTGGGGGGAACCCTTTTGGGCGCCCCAAAGGGTTCCCCCCGGTCCCCCTGACAAAAAGTCGTATAATAGGGACGGGCGCGTTGGCCGCCTTCGCGGCGTCAATGGCCGCCCAGGTTTTTGAATGGCGCCAGCCATGGCAGCTAAGGTTTTGAGGAAGGGGGGCCGGCATGGCCAAGTTGGTGATGATTCGGCATGGTCAGAGTCAGTGGAACCTGGAGAACCGTTTCACCGGATGGACCGACGTGGATTTGTCGGAGCGGGGGGTGGAGGAGGCGCGCAAGGCCGGTTGGCTCCTTCGCGAGGGCGGCTATCGTTTCGATCTGGCCTACACCTCGGTGCTGAAGCGGGCCATCCGCACCCTCTGGATCATGCTGGACGAGATGGACCAGATGTACGTGGCCCAGCGGGCCACTTGGCGGCTCAACGAGCGCCACTACGGGGCCTTGCAGGGCCTGGACAAGGCCGAGACCGCCCAACGCCACGGCCCGGAGCAGGTCCACCTCTGGCGGCGCGGCTATGACGTGGCCCCGCCGGCCTTGGACCCGGACGACCCCCGCCACCCCTGCCACGACCCGCGCTACTTCGCCATGGACCCGGCCGCCCTGCCAGCGGCCGAGTCGCTGAAAGACACCTTGGAGCGGGTGATGCCCTATTGGCACAACAAGATCGCGGTCCAGCTGACGCGCGGCCGTCAGGTGCTCATCGCCGCCCATGGCAACAGCCTGCGCGCCCTGTGCAAGCATCTGCTGAAGATCAGCGACCAGGACATCCCCAACCTGGAAATTCCCACCGGCAACCCGCTGGTCTTCGAGCTGGACGGCCAACTCCGGGTGCAGGGCGCCGCATATCTGGACCAGGGTCGAGCCGAGCCCCTGCCGGGGGTGTGAGACCATGGTCACCCCCGCCGGGCGCTTGCGAGCCCTGATCTTCGACTTCGACGGCACCCTGGCCGAGCTGAACATCGATTTCCTGGCCATGCGCCGGGGGGTGGAGGCTCTGGCCCGCGATCGCGGCTTTCACGACCCTTGGCCGGCGGGGGGCTATCTGTTGGAGCAGGTGGCCGAGGTTTCGGCCCGGCTGGGCAACGGCTACGGTCGCCAGGCCCTGGATTTGATCGAGGCGGTGGAGCTGGAGGCGGCCGGACGCGGCCGGCTCTTCGACTTCACCCGGCCGCTGCTGGCCCGGGCCGGGCGGACCGGCCTGGCGGTGGCCATCATCAGCCGCAACTGCGGCCCGGCCATCCGCCGGGTCTTCCCCGACATCGCCTCGTACTGCCGGGCCTTCCTGCCCCGCGAGGCCGCCCCCCGGGTCAAGCCCGACCCCGGCCATCCCCTGGCCGCCTTGGCCGCCCTGGGGGTGGGATCGGAGGCGGCGGCGCTGATCGGCGATCATCCGGTGGACATCCAGACCGCCCGGGCCGCCGGCTGCCGAGCGGTGGGGGTGGCCAGCGGCCGGGTGGATCGGGCCGGCCTCCTGGCCGCCGGCGCGGACCTGGCCTTGGACAACGCCGCCGACCTCCTGGAGGCCCTGGCCGTTCGGGGCTGGTTGGAGGGCTGACGACCCACCGCGGGCAAGGCCGAGCCATCCAAACAGCCGGGGCGGGGATGGACCCCGCCCCGCTGAATACCCGCCGCTCGCCGACGCCTTCGCCCTTCCGCCGCGCGACCTGGACGCGACCCCGTCTACGCCCGTCGCGGCCCCTGCGGGAGCGGGCGAGACCGGTCCAGGGGCCGACCTCGCCCGACCCGTGTCTGGCCGTCGCGGCACACGACCGCGGCGCGCGACCCCGTCTTTGTCTCGACGCGGCCTCTACGGGAGCGGGCGGGGCCGGTCCAGGGGCCGACCTCGCCCGACCCGTGTCTGGCCGTCGCGGCACGCGACCGCGGCGCGCGACCTATTTGGCGTAGTCCACGGCGCGGGTTTCGCGGATCACGGTGACCTTGATCTGGCCGGGGTACATCATCTCGGCCTCGATTTTGCGGGCCACGTCGTGGGAGAGCAACAGCGCCTGTTCGTCGGTGGTTTTTTCGGCCTCCAGGACGATGCGCACCTCGCGTCCGGCCTGGATGGCGTAGGACTGGCTGACGCCCTGGAA
Source organism: Desulfarculus sp. (assembly GCA_020216805.1). GTDB lineage: Bacteria > Desulfobacterota > Desulfarculia > Desulfarculales > Desulfarculaceae > JACRDC01. Next base: position 4,909 of record JAIWNN010000132.1, read on the forward strand.
GGAGTTGGCGATGCGCTCCAGGTCCTCCAGGCGTTTGACGTAGCTTTCCAGCATCTCGCGTCGCGCGCCGGGGCGGGCGCCGGAGAGGGCGTCGGCGGCCTGGACCAGCACCGCCAGGACGCCTTCGGGGGGAACGTCTTCGTGGTGGGCTTGGATGGCGTGGACGATGTGGGGTTTCTCGCCGTAGCGTTTGGCCAGGTCCGCGCCCAGCAGGGCGTGGGGGCCTTCCACCTCGTGGTCCACGGCCTTGCCGATGTCGTGCAACAGGCCGGCCCGCTTGGCGTGTTTGGGGTTGATGCCCAGCTCGCTGGCCATGATGCCGCAGAGGAAGGCGACTTCCAGCGAGTGCTGCAACACGTTCTGGGCGTAGGAGGAGCGGTAGCGGAGGCGGCCCAGGAGGCGGATCAATTCCGGGTGCATGCCGTGGACGCCCACGTCGAAGGTGGCCTGCTCGCCGGCCTCCTTGATGCTGGCCTCCACCTCGGTGGTCACCTTTTTGACCACTTCTTCGATGCGGGCGGGATGGATGCGGCCGTCGCTGATCAGGCGCTCCAGGCTCAGGCGGGCGATCTCGCGGCGCATGGGGTTGAAGCCGGAGAGGATCACCGCCTCGGGGGTGTCGTCGATGATCAGGTCCACCCCGGTGGCGGCCTCGATGGCGCGGATGTTGCGGCCCTCGCGGCCGATGATGCGGCCTTTCATCTCGTCATTGGGCAGGCTGACCACGCTGACCGTCTTTTCCACCGCGTAGTCGCCGGCATAGCGTTTGCAGGCCAGGGCCAGGATTTCCTGGCACTTCTTGGCCGCCTGCTCTTTGGTTTCCAGCTCCACCCGCTTGAGGGTCTTGGCCGCCTCGTGGCGGGCCTCGTCCTCCACCGACTGGATGAGTTGGGCCCGGGCCTCCTCCTGGGTCATGGCCGCGATGCGCTCCAGGGTTTCTTTTTGTTGGGCCACCAGGTGGTCGTAATGAGCGCGTTGCTCCTCCACCTGGCGTTCGCGTTCGATGATGGCCAGCTCGCGGCGGGTGGCCTCCTGTTCGCGGCTCTCCAGGTTGTCGGACTTCTTGTCCAGCAGCTCTTCCTTTTGGGTCAGCCGCTTCTCGATCAGGTTCAATTCGCTGCGCCGCTCCTTGGTCTCGGCTTCGAACTCCAGCTTCATCTGGTAGATCTGGTCCTTGGCCTGGAGCAGGGATTCTTTTTTGAGGGTGTCGGCCTCGCGGCGGGCGTCCTCCATCAGTTTCTGGCTCAGGGCTTCGACGGATTGGAGGCGGGACTGGGCCTGGCGCAGGCGCACGAAATATCCCAGCGCCAGGCCGACGCCCAAGGCGACCAGGGCGCCTAGGATGGCCAGTGTGGTGGACATGGGACCTCCTTGTTCAGCGCGCAAGGAGGTCGAGACCGCGGCGAGCGAAGAGTCAGGGCCCGGGTCGGGGCAAGGGCTAGTCTAGCGCCGGCAAGGCCACGGCGCGGGGCGCACCCCCGCGCAGTCGTGGGCCGACGGGCTTAACCACCGGAAGGCAGGCTGCGCCAGGCCGGGCCCACCCTGGATCGGGCGGTCGTCGGCCGGCATCCCAAGCCAGGCCGCGAGTCTTCCGCGCCCGGCCGTCCACAGGAGCCAAAGCAGTAGCAGCCACCCCCCCGCCCACAACCGCGGAGGGGCGCTCACCGCCACCTTGGCATCCCGGCCTTCTTTCATTCCCAGACCAATCTCCGCTGGTTACGAGAGTCTAGAAGAGGCCTGCCCCGCCTCTGCCGTGCGGCGAATCGTTTTTGAACCTGGTTTTTCCAGGTGGGCCGGGCGTGACCTGGTTCGGGTCCCCCGCGTGGAGGGTCCACCCCCTTGTCGGCCAGTGGCATTCGGCCCGCTTTGATGCATGTTGGCTCAAAAGATCCTTTCGCCTGATCACGGGCAGCGCAGGAGGCCTCAAGCTCATGCGTGCTCTATCTTTTCGAGCAGCCTCTCGGCTTGGGTCTCGATCTCCTGGAGCAAATGCTCTTGCCTGTCTTGCAGTTGCAAGAGTTCGTTGGTTATGTTCAGCGCGGCCAGTACGGTGGCCGCCAGGGTGGAGCTGGTGTTGGTGTTGGTCAGCACCTCGTTGAGCCGGGCGTTGAGGTGCGCCGCCACGCGCCGCAATTGGCCTTCACTGCCTTCGGTGCGCAGCAGGTACTCATTGCCCAGAATCTGGATTTTGACCGATGCCAACTCCCTTCATCCTATAATGATTCCAGCTTCTGGACCAGGCTCTCGATGCGGCCGCGCACCTCCTGGCGCTCCGCGTCCTGGGTTTTGAGGAGCTCGTTCAGTTCCGCCACTTCGGCATCTTTGTCATTAAGCCGCGCCTTGAGCGCCTCGTTCTCCGCGCCGAGGGCCCGCAGGCGCGAAATCAACTCCTCGATCTTGGCTTCCAGTCGGCTAAACGCGGCTATTTCCATATGCTTTTCACCGTGATTCCAACTACAAAAAATAAGTTATGCCCCGCCGTCGGTCAAGGCTTTTGTTACACTTGTGCCCTTTCCCACATATGGACCATGGTTTCATTCCACGGTCACGCTCTTGGCCAGGTTGCGCGGCTGGTCCACGTCGGTGCCCCTGAGCACCGCCACGTGGTAGGCCAGCAGCTGCAACGGCACCACCAGCAGGATGGGGGCCAACAGCGGCGGGCAGGCCGGCACGCTGATGACGGCGTCGGCCAGGGCGTGGGCGGCGGCGTTGTCGGGCTCGGTGACCGCGATCAGCTTGCCGGCCCGGGCGCGCACCTCCTGCATGTTGGAGAGCACCTTTTCCAGCACGTCGTTCTGGTTGGCCAGCACCACCACCGGCATCTGGTCGTCGATCAGCGCGATGGGGCCGTGCTTCATCTCGCCGGCCGGATAGCCCTCGGCGTGGATGTAGCTGATCTCCTTGAGCTTGAGCGCGCCCTCCAGGGCGATGGGATAGCAGAGGCCCCGGCCCAGGTAGAGGAAGTCCCGGGCGGTGCAGAAGGTCTCGGCCACCGCCTTGACCTCGTCCTCGCGCTCCAGCACCTGCTGGACCAGGCCGGGCAGGGCCACCAGCTCCTCCACCAGGCGCAGGGCCTTTTCGTCGCCGATGACCCCCCGCACCCGGCCCAGGTGCAGGGCCAAGAGGCACAGGGCCGCCAGCTGGGTGGTGAAGGCCTTGGTGGAGGCCACTCCGATCTCCGGTCCGGCGTAGGTGTAGAGCACCCCGGCCGACTCACGGGTCAGCGAGCTGCCCACCACGTTGCAGATGGTCAGGGCCTTGGCCCCCTTGGCCTTGGCCTCGCGCACCGCGGCCAGGGTGTCGGCGGTCTCGCCGGACTGGCTGATGGCCACCACCAGGTCGCCGGGTCCCACCAGGGGATCGCGGTAGCGGAACTCGCTGCCCAGGTCCACCTCGGTGGGCATTTTGGCCAGGCCCTCCACCAGGAACTTGCCCACCAGGGCGGCGTGGTAGCTGGTGCCGCAGGCCAGGAAGATCAGCCGCTTGGCGTCCTTCATCTCGGCGTTGGCCGCGGCGAGGTCGGGCAGGAAGACATCGGGGTTGCCCTGCTTGACCCGGCCGGCCAGGGTGTCCACCAGGGCCCGGGGCTGCTCGAAGATCTCCTTCTGCATGAAGTGGGTGAAGCCCGCCTTCTCGGCCATGGCCGGGGACCAGGAGATGACGTCGGTCTTGCGCTCCTGGGGGTTGCCGGCCAGGTCGGTGATCTGGTGGGAGCCGTCCTTGATCACCACCACGTCGCCGTCGCTCAGGAAGACCACCCGGTTGGAGTGGGCCAGGAAGGCCGGCACGTCCGAGGCCAGGAAATACTCGCCCGCTTCGCCGCCCAGGCCCAGGATCAGGGGTGAATCCTTGCGCGCGCCGACGATGACCCCGGGCTGGCGGCGATCCAGGATCACCAGGGCGTAGGAGCCGCGGATATGGCGCAGGGCCTGGTAGACCGCGCCGGCCAGATCGGGCGCGCCGTCGTCCAGCTTGGTCTGCACCAGGTGGGCCACGATCTCGGTGTCGGTCTCGGAGCTGAAGACGCAGCCCCGGGCCACCAACTCCTCCTTCAGCTCCAGGTAGTTCTCGATGATGCCGTTGTGCACCACCGCCACGTCCCGGGCCAGGTGGGGGTGGGCGTTGGTCTCGCTGGGCCGGCCGTGGGTGGCCCAGCGGGTGTGGCCCATCCCCAGGTTGCCGCAGAGGGGATCGGCCTCCAGCTTGGCCCGCAGGCCGGAGAGTTTGCCCTGGGCCCGGCGCACCGCGAACTGGCCGTCCAGGACCAGGGCCAGGCCGGCGGAATCATAACCACGGTATTCCAGGCGGCTAAGGCCCTCCATGATGACCTCGACCGCGTTCTTGGGCCCGATGTAACCAATGATGCCGCACATCGCTTTTCCATCTCCTGGGCGCTTGCCGGGGGCCCCTTTAGCGGGAGAAAGGCCCCCCGGACCCTCTCCCCAAGAGCTTCAGCGCCACCCGCGGGCGGCGGTTGGCGGGCTCTTCTTGGGGCTTAAGCATACCCTAAAGCGGGCCTGCTTGGCCATCGCTCTTGCGAAAACCAGCGCGCGGCGGCGAGGTTGCCGCCGCCCTAACCAGGCCGCCTGTAATGTTTTTTGGGAAGGGGGGTCCGGGGGCAACCCTTTTGTCCCCAACAGGGTTGCCCCCGGTTTCGCTTCAACAGGCCGTCCCGCTGATCCGGGCCTCGATGGCGGCGAGTTCTTCCCGGGAGTTGATGCCGGCCACCTCCAGGGGATCGGGACACAGGGCCAGGCCCACCTTGCGGCCGGCCTGGTCCAGGAGCTGCACCAGGTCGGTGAGGTAGTACTCCTTCTGGTCGTTGTCGTTGCCGATGCGGGGCAGGAACTCCAGCAGGTCCGCGGCCTGGGCCACGTAGATGCCGGCGTTGACGACGCGGATGGCCCGCTCGGCCGGGCTGGCGTCGCGGAACTCCACGATGCGGGTGAGCTGGCCGGCGGGGCTGGTCACCAACCGGCCGTAGGACCCAGGGTCGGCCAACTCCATGCCCAAGACCGTCAGGGCGTTGCCCTGTTGGGCGTGGGTCGCCAGCAGGGCGCGCACCGTGGCCGGTTTCAAGAGCGGCACGTCGCCGCAGAGGATCAGCACCGGCCCGGACCAGTCGGCCAGCTCCGGGGCGGCGCAGAGCACGGCGTGGCCGGTGCCGAGCTGGGGCTCTTGCCGGGCGAAGCGCAGGTTGGGGATATGGGCGAAGGTCTCCCGCACCCGCTCGGCCTGGTGGCCCACCACGGCCACGATCCGGCCGGCGTCAAGGCATTGGGCCAGGTCCAGGACATGGGCCAACAGCGGCCGCCCGGCCAGGGGGTGCAGGACCTTGGGCAGGTCGGACTTCATGCGGGTGCCCTTGCCCGCGGCGAGGATGACGACGGCCAGCAAGTTAATCACCTCACGATCCAAAGTGGAGCCCGGAGCGCCCCCGCGCGCCGAGGCGGCGGAACGCGGAATCGCATCGCGTGGCAGGCGTCGGCCCCGGCGGTGAAAATCAGCCGCCAGAAAAAATAGCTGTCATTGCGAGCGAGGCGAAGCAATCTCCGTGAGTTGTCACCCCGCCACCGGAGCGGCGACGATCCTGTCGGCGCGGCAATTCAACAAGATGGATTCGGGAGATCGCCGCGTCGCTGACGCTCCTCGCAATGACAACTATAACTTGGAATATCAAACTGGTGCCGCAACGAACAACCGAGCGCCCAACCGACGGTTTTCGCAGTTTACCGCCAACGGTTGGTCTTGCAAAGAGGACGCATTTCCTTCGGGCAGCTCCTCTCGCCACCACAAAACGGGCGCTCCCGCGGGGGAGCGCCCGTTGACTTTTTCGCGCCGGCCCGCCGGGGCGGGCGGGGCAGAGGCCTAGGCCGAGGGGCGGCCTTTCTCGGCCACCCGCATGCGCAGCATGGCGCGCTGGAGGGCGGCCTCGGCCCGGGAGTATTCCAACTGCTCGGTGGCGGCCTTGGCCAGGCGCTGCTCGGCGCGCTCGCGGGCGCGCTTGGCCCGGTCCACGTCGATCTCGCGGGCCAGCTCGGCCGCCTCGGCCAGCACGGTCACCTTCTCGCCGGTGACCTCGGCGAAGCCACCGGCGACGGCGGCGTAGTCGGTGACGTTGCCGTCACGGAAGCGCAGCTCGCCGATGGCCAGGGCGGACAGGAACGGCACGTGGCCGGCCAGGACGCCGAACTCGCCGTCCACGCCGGTGCAGACCACCACCTCCACGTCCTTGCTCAGCAGGAGCTTGTCCGGGGTGACGACTTCCAACTTGATCTTGTTGGCCATGGGCTATTGACCCCTTCCTGCGTGGCGATCCCGGCGGGGGATGAGTCCGGCGGGGGATTTCGTCTCCCCGCCGCCTGGGCGCCCCGCCGCCGATTCGGTGCGGGGCGGGGGCCGCCTGCCCCCGCCCCGTTGAAGGTCATTCGCCTAGACCGCAGCCAGCTGCTCGGCCTTGGCCCGGGCCTCGTCGATGCCGCCGACCATGTAGAAGGCCTGCTCGGGCAGGTCGTCGTGCTTGCCCTCGACGATCTCGCGGAAGCCGCGGACCGTCTCCTCGACCTTGACGAACTTGCCGGCCATGCCGGTGAAGGTCTCGGCCACGTGGAAGGGCTGGGACAGGAAGCGCTGGATGCGCCGGGCCCGGGCCACGGTGACCTTGTCCTCGTCGGAGAGCTCGTCCATGCCGAGGATGGCGATGATGTCCTGCAGGTCCTTGTACTTTTGGAGGTAGATCTGGACCTGGCGGCTGGTTTTGTAGTGCTCCTCGCCCAGGTAGTTGGGGTCGAGGATGCGGCTGGTGGAGTCCAGGGGGTCCACCGCGGGATAGATGCCCAGCTCGGCGATCTGGCGGCTCAAGACCACGGTGCCGTCCAGGTGGGCGAAGGTGGTGGCCGGGGCCGGGTCGGTGAGGTCGTCGGCCGGCACGTACACGCACTGCACCGAGGTGATGGAGCCCTTGTTGGTGGAGGTGATCCGCTCCTGGAGCTCGCCCAGGTCGGTGCCCAGGGTGGGTTGGTAGCCCACGGCGCTGGGCATGCGGCCCAGGAGGGCGGAGACCTCGGAGCCGGCCTGGGTGAAGCGGAAGATGTTGTCGATGAACAGGAGCACGTCCTGCCCCTGCTCGTCGCGGTAATACTCGGCCGCGGTCAGGGCGGAGATGGCCACCCGGGCGCGGGCCCCCGGCGGCTCGGTCATCTGGCCGTAGACCAGGGCGGCCTTGTTGATGACGCCGGAGTCCTTCATCTCGTGGTAGAGGTCGTTGCCCTCGCGGGTGCGCTCGCCCACGCCGGCGAAGACCGAGATGCCGCCGTGCTGCATGGCGATGTTGTGGATCATCTCCATCATGATGACGGTCTTGCCCACGCCGGCGCCGCCGAACATGCCCATCTTGCCGCCGCGGGGGAAGGGCACCAGAAGGTCGATGACCTTCACGCCGGTCTCCAGCACGTTGACCGAGGTGTCCTGGTCCACCAGGCTGGGAGCCGGGCGGTGGATGGGATAGAAGTGCTTGGCGTTCACCGGGCCCAGGCCGTCCACCGGACGTCCGACCACGTTGAGCACCCGGCCCAGGATCTCGTCGCCCACCGGCATCATGATCGGCTTGCCGGTGTCCTTGACCGGCAGACCGCGCTGCAGACCCTCGGTGACGTCCATGGCGATGCAACGCACGACGTTGTCGCCCAGGTGCTGGGCCACCTCCACCACCAGGTTGTCCTCCTGGTCGTTGATGGCCTGGTTGGTGATCAAAAGGGCGGTGAGAATGGGCGGCAGCTGCCCCTCGGCGAACGCGACGTCCACCACGGGCCCGATGACCTGGGTTATCTTGCCAATATTCATAACCTACGAGCCTCCTCGCAAGAAGCGTTTGGGTTTGCTAACCCTGTTTGAGGGCCTCGGCGCCGCCCACAATGTCCATCAGTTCGGCGGTGATCGCGCTCTGGCGGGCCTTGTTGTACAGCAAGGTGAGGTTGTTGATCATCTCCTTGCAGTTCTTGGTGGCGTTGTCCATGGCGGCCATGCGCGCGGCCTGCTCGCTGGTGGCCGTCTGCAACAGGGCGTTGTAGACCCGCACGTTGATGTAGCGCGGCAGCAGGTCCACCAGGATCTCCTCGGCCGAGGGCTCGATGAGATATTCGGACCCGCCGCCGGCCTCGCCCTCGGCCGCCGCCTCGGGAGAGATGGGCAGCATCTTCTCCGCGGTGGGGACGAAGGAGACCATGGAGGCGAAGCGGGAGTAGATCAGGTGCACCTCTTGCACCTCGCCGCCCAAAAAGGCGTTGAGCCCCAGGCGGGCGACCTGCACCGCCAGGTCGAAGTCCACCACGTTCATCACCCCGGACAGGTCCTGGGTGATCTCCACCTTGCGGCGGCGGAAGTAGTCGCGCCCCTTGCGACCCACGGTGTAGAGCAGAACCTGGCGTCCGGCCTGGGTCTGCTCCTTGATGAAGCGCTCGGCCTTGGTGATCAGGTTCATGTTGAAGGAGCCGCAGAGTCCGCGGTCGGCGGTCAGCAGAATGAGGGCCACCTTCTCCACCGACTCCGGCTGGGCCAGCAGGGGGTGGATCTCGGGATCGACCCCCGCGCTGACGCTGCGCAGGACTTCGGCGAACTTGGCGGCGTAGGGTTTGAAGCGCTCGGCCTTTTCCTGGACCCCGCGCAGCTTCGCCGCCGCCACCATGTTCATGGCCCGGGTGATCTGCCGGGTCTTTTTGACCGCGGCGATCTTGTTCTTGATATCTCGCAGCGCTGCCATTGGCGACCTTCCTTAGCGCTTAGGCCTGGAAGACCGATTCGAACTCGGTCAGCACCTTCTTGAACTTGGCGTCCAGGTCGTCGTCAATGGCCTTCTTGGCCTCCAGGTCCACCCACAGGTCGGGATGCTTGGACTCCACGAACTCGTACAGGGCCTTCTCGTAGTCGGCCAGGCGCTCCACCGGGTGTTTGTCCAAAAAGCCGCGGGTGCCGGCGTAGAGGATGGTCACCTGCTTGACCATGGGCAGCGGCTGGTACTGAGGCTGCTTGAGGATCTCCACCAGGCGGCGGCCGCGGTTGAGCTGCTGCTGGGTGGCCTTGTCCAGGTCGGAGCCGAACTGGGCGAAGGCCTCCAACTCGCGGAACTGGGCCAGATCCAGGCGCAGGGTGCCGGCCACCTGCTTCATGGCCTTGACCTGGGCGGCGCCGCCCACCCGGGAGACCGACAGACCGACGTTGATGGCCGGCCGCACGCCGGAGAAGAACAGGCCCGGCTCCAGGTAGATCTGACCGTCGGTGATGCTGATCACGTTGGTGGGGATGTAGGCGCTGACGTCGCCGGCCTGGGTCTCGATTACCGGCAGGCTGGTCAGGGAGCCCGCGCCCAGCTCGTCGCTCATCTTGGCCGAGCGCTCCAGCAGACGGCTGTGGTTATAGAAGATGTCGCCGGGGTAGGCCTCGCGTCCCGGCGGACGGCGCAGCAGCAGGGAGATCTGGCGGTAGGCCACCGCCTGCTTGCTGAGGTCGTCGTAGCAGATCAGCGCGTGGCGGCTGCTGTCCCGGTAGTACTCGCCGATGGCGGTGCCGGAATAGGGCGCGACGTACTGGAGGGTGGCGGGGTCGGAGGCGCAGGCGCTGACCACGCAGGTGTATTCCATGGCCCCATAGCGGGTCAGGGTGTCGATGACCTGGGCCACGGTGGACTTCTTCTGTCCCACCGCGACGTAGATGCAGAACACGTCCTGACCCTTCTGGTTGATGATGGCGTCCACCAGGACCGCGGTCTTGCCGATCTGGCGGTCGCCGATGACCAGCTCGCGCTGACCGCGGCCCACCGGGGTCATGGCGTCGATGGCCTTGAGCCCGGTGTACATGGGCTCGTGGACGCTCTTGCGGGCCACCACGCCGGGGGCCACCATCTCGATGCGGCGGAACTCGGTGGCGTTGATGGGGCCCTTGCCGTCCAGCGGGTTGCCCACCGGGTCGATCACGCGGCCGATGACCGCGTCGCCCACCGGCACCTCGGCGATGCGGCCGGTGCGCTTGACCACGTCGCCTTCCTTGATGTGCTCGGTCTCGCCCATGATGGCCACGCCCACGTTGTCCTCTTCGAGGTTGAGGACCATGCCCAGGATGCCGTGGGGGAACTCCAAGAGCTCGCCGGCCATGGCCTTCTCTACGCCGTGGATGCGGGCGATGCCGTCACCGACGGAGAGAACGATGCCGGTTTCCGAGACCTCGACCTTCTTGTCGTAATCCTTGATTTGCTCCCGGATTACCTGACTGATCTCTTCGGCTCTGATCTGCATTAGGCGTATTCACCCCTTCTCAAGGAATCCTTTAAGCTCTCCAGCTGGGTGCGGAGGCTGCCGTCCAGCACCAGATCACCGATCCGGGCCACGACGCCGCCGATCAGGCTGGGGTCCTCTTTCACTTCCAGTTTCACCTCGCGGCCGGCCACCTCCTTGAGGGTGGCGGCCAGGCGCTGGATCTCCGCATCGCTCAGGCCGGCGGCCGAGACCACCTCGGCCCGGGTGATGCCCTTGACCTCGTCGATGAACTGCTGGTAGACCTCGTTGATGGCCCGGACCGCGCCGATGCGGCCGCGATCCATCAACAGCTTGAAGAAGTTTTTGACCATGGGGCTCAAGCCAGCCTTGGCCAGGATGGCGTCGAGCAGGTTCTTACGGCCCTCGAAGGCGAAGGCCGGATTGCCCAGGGCCAGCTCCAGCTCGGGGGACTGGTCCAGGATCCCCACGAACTCAAGCACCTCCCGGCCATACTGCTCGAAATTGCCGTCCTCCTTGCCCAGCTCCAGCAAGGCCCGCGCGTAGCGCTTGGCGACGATCAGGTTGGTCACTGTACCTCCCGTTGCACTTTGGCCAGGTATTCGCTCACCAGCCGGGTGTGGTCCTCGGCGGTGATGTTCTGCTTCAAGAGGTCCTCGGCCAGGGCGGCGGACATGTCGGCGATTTCGCGCTTCAGCTCGGCCTTGGCCGCCGCGGTCTCCTGTTCGATGGTGAACTGGGCCTGGGCCTTGATGCGTTCGGCCATCTGCCGGGCGTTGGCCAGGATCTTCTCCTTCTCGCGCTCGCCCAGCGCCCGGAACTCGGCCAGGATCTTCTCGCGCTCACCCTCGGCGTCCTTCAGGCGCTGCTCGATCTCGGCGTAGCGGCGCTTGGCCTCCTCCCGCTTGGCCTCCAACTCGGCCAGCTCGTTCTTGATCTGCTCCACCCGGCCGCTGAGCCCGGCCTTGAGCGGCTTGCGCAGCACCACCACCAGCACGATGGCCAGCACCGCGAAGTTCATCGCCCGCCAGACCAGATCCAGGTTGGGGCCGGTCACGTGATGGCCGCCGGCCTCGGAGGCCAGGGCCAGGCCCGCGCCCAGGCCCACCACCGCCATGGCGCCCAGGCCGGTCAGCCAGCGCACACCCTTGCTCGCACGCATCACTGGATGCTCCTTCCCAAAAGCTTCTGGGCCAGCTCGCGGCCAAAGGACTGCACCTGGCCCTTGAGCTCCTCGCGCACCCCGCCGATCTCGGCGGCGATCTGCTGGCGCACCCGGGCCACCGTCTCTTCCATCTCCTTGGTGGCCGCGGTGATCAGTTCGCGCTCCTGGCCCCGGGCCTGGTTCTTGAGCTCCTCGCGCAGGGCGGCGCCTTGGCTGCGGGCGCCGGCCCGCTCGGCCTCCAGGGCCTTGGCCTGGGTGTCCACGCTTTCCAGGCTGGCGTTGATCTCGCCGTTGAGCTGGGCGATCTTCTCGGCCCGCTGCCGCAGGATGCCCCGGATGGGCTTGTACAGCACCGCGTTGAGCACCAGCATCAGCACCAGGAAATTGACGATCTGGAACCCTAAAGACCAGTCTATGTCGATACTTACCATGCGACCCTACTCTCCGTACCCCTAGGCGTGGCGCGTTGCTCGGCTTCGTTAGGTTTCGATGGCTACGTTGTGTCGGTCAAAAAAGGAAGCAGCTTGCCAGGCGTGGCGCCCAGCGCACGGCGGGAGGAGCTGGATTCTCGGGCCTGGTCGCGCAGACCCCACATCAACGCTGGCAGGCCGACCCCAAGGTCAACAGTCCTATCTCCCCGCCTCCATCAAGCCAATGGACGCCACCCCTTGTGATGCAAATGACAAGCTGCGAGTTTCTACAATATTTCATGGGCAGTGTCAAAACATTTTTTCCCAGGACTGGCGCGGCCTAATCCGGTCATCCCTTGGCCGAGAGCAGGGTGATTCTCCCGCGGTTTTCGTCCAGCTCCTGGTCGGTGGTCATGGAGCAGTGACCCTCGAAGACCACCCCCTCGTCCATCACCACCAGCGGCGCGGTGATGTTGCCCTTGAGCCGACCCGGAGACTTGAGCTCCAGGCGCTTGGTCACCACCACGTCGCCCACCAGCTCGCCGCTGATGATCACCGTGGCCGCGTTGACCAGGGCCTCGACCTTGGCGTTGGGGCCGATGAACAGGGTGCCGTCTCCCCGGATGTTGCCCTGGAAGCGGCTGTCCAGCCGGGCCTGACCGGTGAAGATCAGCTCGCCCAGGATCTGGCTCTCGCCGCCCAGGAACATGGTCAGGTCGTTTTCCCGCGTTTGCTTGCCCAACAACGCTCTCGCCTTCCCGACCCGGGGACAGGTCGCCCCAGGGACCCGGGGGCGCCCGGACGCGACGACTGGGGCTGATTCGCTTCCACCGCCGGCACGGCGGCCTTAGGACTAGATTTCACTAACATGCTATCCCGCGTCCTGGCAACAAAAATCGGCCGGGTCCGCCGGCGGCGGCTATTGCCGCCGGAAGATGAAGCGGCGCATGGCCACGCTCTGGATGATCCCCAGGGTGGCCATGGTGGTGATCAGGCTGGAGCCGCCATAGGAGATGAAGGGCAACGGTATGCCCACCACCGGGAACAGGCCCACCACCATGCCCACGTTGATGAAGGTCGGCCAGAAGACGCAGGACGTGGCCCCCACCACCATCAGCATGCCCAACCGGTCCTTGGCCCGCAGGGCCTGGACCAGGCCGCGGTAGACCACCGCCGCCAAAAGGATCAGCACCAGCACCCCGCCCACGAAGCCCCATTCCTCGGCCAGCACCGAAAAGGCGAAGTCGGTGTGCTGCTCGGGCAGGAAGTGCAGCTGGCTCTGGGTGCCGGCCAGCCAGCCCTTGCCCGTGAACTGGCCCGATCCCACCGCGATCTTGGACTGGATCAGGTGGTAGGAGGCCCCCAGGGGGTCGGATTCCGGATCCAGGAAGCTGAAAATGCGCTTCTTCTGGTAATCCTTCATGAAGTTCCAGGCCAGGGGCAGCGCCCCCAGGAAGGCCGTCGCCGCCACCGTCAGGGAGAAGATCTTCACCCCGTTGACCAGGATGATGGAGCCGCCCACGATCAGGACCAGCATCGCGGTGCCCAGGTCGGGTTGCTTGAGGATCAGCAGCGCCGGCAGGGCCATCAGGGCGCAGGGGATCACCAGTTGGCGCAGGTTGTAGGGCTCGTTCTGGTCCCGGCGCTGGAAGTATTGCGCCAAGACCAGGATCACCGCCAGACGGGCCAACTCCGAGGGCTGGACCACGATGGGGCCCAGGGCCAGCCAGCGCTGGGCCCCGCCCACCACCCGGCCCCAGAGCAGCACCGCGACCAGGGAGACCACCACCAGGCCGTACAGGGGGTAGGCCAGGGTGGCCAGGCGCTGGTGGCCGACCATGGCCACCCCGCACATCACCCCCAGGCCGATGGCGAACCAATACAATTGCTTGAGAAAAATCGGGGTGCCCACGTTCTCGAAACTGCTGGCGGCGCTGTAGAGGTTGACGGCCCCGCAGCCGATCACGGCGGTCAAGAGCACCACCAGGAGCCAGTCGAAATTGGTCACCAAGCGTCGGTCGATCACTGCCTGGGCCTCCCCCCGCCGTTCAGGGCCGGCGATAGGTGGAAGGATTCAGGACCGGGTCCGGGGAATCACCCCGGAAGGGGCGGATGCGGCCGGTTGAGGCCGCGGGCTCGGTCCGGGTTTTTTTCTTCTCGGCCGGCTTGGCCGCCGGCTTCTTGGCCGGAGCGGGGGCCGGGTCCGGGGGCTTGGGCCGGGCCGGCGCGACGGTGGCGGCGGGGGGCTTGGCCGCCGCTGGCAAGGCC